>NZ_JBHVEG010000010.1:0-70833 GCF_042802395.1 Promicromonospora sp. NPDC057488 | reverse complement strand
GGTCACCGGGGTGACCTGGGGGTCTGACACGTTCTCTCGGTGGGGCGGATCAGCCGCCGTTGACCGTGAAGCCCTGCTCCGTGCCGTACGACACGTTCTCCTCCTGCCAGGCGGCGAGACCGTCCGTCAGCGACGTCTTGTCGAGGTAGGACTGGCCCACGGTGTCCGCGAAGATGCTGTTCGCGTACGACTGCCAGGGCAGGTACTGCCAGCCCTCGTTGACGTCGGCCGCGCCCGCAGCGAGCACCTCGTTGATCTTCTGCCCGCCGAAGTACTCGGACTCGTAGCCCAGGAACTCAGGAGACTCCAGCTGCTTGACCGTGGCGGGGAAGCCGCCCGTCTCCATGAACGCCTCGATCGACTCGTCGCTCGAGTTGAGCCACTTCAGGAACCCGGCCGCGAGCAGCTTGTTCTCCGCCGCCCCGGGGATGGACTCCGCGCTGCCGCCGTTCTCGGCGTTGGTCGGGGTGCCGTCGTAGGTCGGCATCGGGGCCACGCGCCACTTGCCCTTGCCGTCCGGCACGCCGTCCTCGAGGATGCCGGGCATCCACGCGCCCAGCGCCACCGAGCCGATGGTGCCGTCGTTCAGGGCCTGGTACCACTCGTCGCTCCAGCCCGGGAGCTGGCAGAGCAGCTCGTCGTCGATCAGCGGCTGGTACATGTCGGCCCACTTGGTGCTGCCCTCGTCGGCCAGGTCGATGGTGACCTCGCCGTTCTCGGTGTGGAACGGCTTGCCGCCGGCCTGCCAGATCATGCTGGTGGTGAAGCCGGCGTCGCCGGTGTCGTTGCCGATGCAGGTCTCGGGGTCGTGCTGCTTGATCTTGGCCGCGGCCTCCTTGTACTCGTCCCAGGTGGTCGGCACCTCGACGCCCGCGGCGTCGAACACGTCCTGGTTGTAGAAGAACGCCATGGGGCCGGAGTCCTGGGGCAGGCCCCAGATGCCCTGCTGCGAGATCGCACCCCACGTGGACGGCGTGTACAGGTCCTCGAGGTCGGCGAACCCGAACGCGGTGAGGTCCACGAGCTGGCCGGGCAGCTGGAACTGCGGGATGGACTGGTACTCGATCTGCACCACGTCGGGAACGCCGGTCCCGGCGGCGATCGCGTTCTGCAGCTTGGTGTTGGCGTCGCCGGCGCCGACGGTGTCCACGAGGGTGACGTCGACGTTCGGGTACGCCTTCTCGAACGCCGCGACCTGCGTCTCGGCCTGCGGGGTCCACGTCCAGTACGACATGCTGCCGCCCTCCTGGAGCGCGGCCTCGATCTCGTCGGCGCTGGCACCCTCCGAGGCGCCGCCACCGCCGCCGTCGTCGCCCCCGCCGCCCGAACAGGCGGTGAGCGAGGCTGCCATCAGTGCGGCCAGGGCGCCGAGCGCGACCCGGCGGTTACGGGTGATGGTCATTGGTCTTCCTTCTTCCACATCGTTGTAGTTCAGGTCTCTCGACGTCGGCGGGGCCGACCTCACCTAAGCCTTGACGCTGCCCGCGCTCAGGCCGGACTGCCAGTACCGCTGGAGCACCAGGAACACCACCACGATCGGCACGATCGTCAGGAACGACCCGGTGATGACCAGGTTGAACACCGGCTGGGCGCCGATGCCCGAGGCATCCGCCAGCCACTGGTACAGACCCAGCACCAGCGGGTACAGGTCCGGGTCGTTGAGCATGATCAGCGGCAGGAAGTAGTTGTTCCAGGTGGCGACGATCGCGAACAGCGCCACCGTCACGATGCCCGGCGCCAGCAGGCGCAGCGAGATCGTGAAGAAGGTGCGCCACTCGCCCGAGCCGTCGACCCGGGCCGCCTCCAGGATCTCGGTGGGCACGGCCTCCGCCGAGAACACCCACATGAGGTAGAGCCCGAAGGGCGAGACGAGCGACGGCAGGATGACCGCCCACATCGTGTTGGTCAGGCCCCACTGGCTGAACAGCAGGAACGTCGGCACCGCGAGGGCCGTGCCGGGCACGGCGATCGCCCCGAGGATGACGGCGAACACCGCGTTGCGCCCGCGGAACCGGTACTTGGCCAGGCCGTACCCGGCGGCGGTCGCGAGGACCGTGGCGCCGCCGGCGCCCACGATCACGTAGACCAGCGTGTTGCCGAACCACTTGAGGAAGACGCCGTCGTCGCGCGTGAGCACCGCCTGCACGTTGTCGAAGAACGCGAAGTCGCCCGAGAACCACAGGCCGAACGAGCTGAGCAGCTCGGGCTGGGTCTTGGTGACGCTGAACAGCATCCAGGTCAGCGGGAGGATCGAGTAGATCAGCAGCGCGCCCAGCAGGACGGTCAGGGTGATCGACTTGCGCGGACGGTGGTACGAGTAGCCGGCCATCAGATCTCCCTCCGGGTCCCGCGGAGCTGCACCACGTACGCGACGATCGCGGTGACCACGCCCATCACGATCGCGACGGTTGCGGCATAGCTCACCTGGTTGCCCACGAAGCTCAGGTTGTAGGCGTAGATGTTCGGTGTGTAGTAGGTCGAGATCAGCGCCGGTTCGATCTGTTTCAGGACGATCGGCTCGGTGAAGAGCTGGAAGCTGCCGATGATCGAGAAGATCGTCGCGATCACCAGGGCCCCGCGGACGGCGGGGATCTTGATGGACCGCATGATGCGGAACTGGTTGGCGCCGTCGATGGCCGCCGCCTCGTAGATCTCGAGCGGCACCGTCCTGAGCGCCGCGTACAGGATCAGCATGTTGTAGCCCACGAACTGCCAGGTCACGATGTTGCCGATCGCGGTGAGGATCCACTGCTTGGTGTACGGGTCGATGAGCGCGAAGCCCACCAGGTCGTTCACGCTCCCGGTGAGACCCAGCCGGTCGTCGTACATGAAGCCCCACATCAGGACCGCGACGACGCCGGGCACGGCGTACGGCAGGAACAGCGCCACGCGGAAGAGCCTCTTGCCGTGCAGGCGGCCGCTGTCGATCGCGAGCGCGGCGATCAGGGCGACCGCCAGCATGATCGGCACCTGCACCACCAGGAACAGGCTGACCCGCCCCACGCCGTCCCAGAGCTTGGGGTCACCGAAGGCGGTCACGTAGTTGGCGAACCCCGCGAACGTCGTCCCGCCCATGAGCTGGTTGCGGAACAGGCTCAGGTACATCGAGTAGACCAGCGGGGTGATGAGCATCAGCGCGAACACCACCAGGAAGGGCGTCACGAAGCTCCAGCCAGCCGCGGAGACGCGGCGGCTCGGTGGGCGGCGACCGGCCACGGTCACACCCCTTTCCCCGGACGGCGTCGTCCGGACTCTCCTGGACGGCAATGTCCTCGGATCACGCCGGACGACACTGCCCGGCGCCAAGAATGTGAACGTAAACATCCTTGTGCGCGGTGACTCTGCCACTGCCTCGCGGACGTGTCAACGCCCCCTCCGGCAACGTTCTCATAAAGGTATGCGGGGCCCCCGGGAGGGGTCAGGCGCCATGCACGACGGCGGCCAGGCGGGCTGCGCGCGGGCGATCAGGCGCGCGGGGTGACGCCGGTCAGGCGCGCGGGGCCGCGGCGCTCCTGCGCACCACCAGCTCAGGAGCGATCAGCTCGGCGGCAGGCTTGCCGCCGTCGACCGCCGCGAGCAGCAGCGCCACGCTGCGCCGGCCGAGGTCCACGAACGGCTGGCGCACGGTCGTGAGCGGCGGGATGAAGTGGCCCGAGCCGTCGACGTCGTCGAACCCGACCACCGAGACGTCGTCGGGCACGGAGACGCCGCACTCCCAGAACGCGCGCAGCAGGCCGAGCGCGAGCTGGTCGTTGGCGGCGAAGACCGCCGTGGGCCCGTCGCCGGACCGGACCCGCTGGGCCAGGTCGAGCCCCACCATGTAGCCGCGGTCCGCGGTCCAGCCGGCGATCACGGGCTCGGGCACGGGGATACGGTGCTCGGTGAGCACCGCGCGCCAGGACTCCTCGCGCTGGACGGCGTCCAGCCAGTCCTGCGGTCCGGCGACGTGCAGGATGCGCCGGTGCCCCAGCTCGATCAGGTGCTCGACGGCGAGCCGCGCCCCCGCCCGCTGGTCGACGGAGAGCGGGATGGTGGGCACGTCCGGCTGGAGCTCGCGGGCCGCGATGAGGACCACGGGCACGGGGGCCTGGAACGACTCCACGGCGTCGGCCACGTCGCTGTGCGGCGCGATCACCACGATGCCCTCGACCGCCTGGTCCATGAAGTGCTCGAGGGCGTTGTGCATGGTGGCGGTGTCGTACTGCCGCAGCGTCGCGACGCTGACGTACCAGCCCTGCTCCCGCGCGGCCTCCTCGACGGCGATCAGCGTGCTCGACGGGCCGAACAGCGGCGACCCGGTGGTCACCACGCCCACCGTGGCCGAGCGGGCCGTGACCAGGGCGCGCGCCGCGCTGTTGCGGCGGTAGCCGAGCTCCGCGATGGCCTCCAGCACCCGCTCCCGGGTGGCCGGGCGCACGCTGCGGTGGCCGTTCAGCACGCGCGAGACGGTCTGGTGGGACACGCCGGCGAGCGCGGCGACGTCGGCCATGGCCGGCGGCCGCGTCGTCGCGGGTCGAGAGATGGTCACGGGAGGATCATCCACCCAGCTGTTGCGCGCGGTCACGCGCGGCCGCGGCGGCACTCAGGAACGAGGCGCGCACGCCGCCTTCGTCCAGAGCGCGCAGGGCGGCCGCCGTGGTGCCACCGGGTGAGGTGACCTTCTCGCGGAGCACGACCGGGTGCTCCCCCGACTCGTCCATGAGGCGCGAGGCGCCGAGCAGGGTCTGGGTCGCGAGGCGGCGCGCGACGTCGCGCGTGAGGCCGAGCAGGACCCCGGCCTCGGCGAGCGCGTCGGCCACGTAGAAGACGTACGCCGGGCCGGAGCCGGAGATCGCCGAGACGGCGTCCAGGTCCTTCTCCGCGGCGCGGACCACCGCGCCGGTGCCGGCGAACAGGTGCTCGACCGCCGCCAGGTGGGCCTCCGTGGCGGCCGCGCCCGGCGCGATCGCCGTGATGCCCGCGCCGATGGCGGCGGGCGTGTTGGGCACGGTGCGGACCACCGCGACGCCGGCGGGCAGCCGCCGCTCGTAGAAGGCCGTCGGGTGGCCCGCCGCGACGGTGACGACCACGGCGTCCGGGTCGATCGCGGGCGCGACCTCGTCGAGCAGCGCGCCCACGTCCTTGGGCTTCACGCCCACGAGCACGATGCCCGCGCCGCGGACCGCCGCCACGTTGTCGCTGGTCGTGGCCACCTGGTAGGTCTCGCGGAGGTGCTGGGCCTTGGCCTCGGTACGCACGGTCGCCACCACGTCGGACGCGGCCCAGCCCGCCGAGAGCGCACCCGCGAGCACCGCCTCGCCCATGTTCCCGGCCCCGAGCACTGCAAGTCGCTGGTTCACCACACCATTGTCCCCCGGCGCGCGCGACCGCTCGCCGTCACAGGGGGAATGCGGTGTAGAAGTCCTCCATGCGGTCGGTCGGGCCGGTCGCCTGCAGCACGACCGTCCCGTTCTGCCACACGACCACGGTCTTGCCGCCCTTGGCCGGGACGAACGCGTACTGCCCGACGACCTTCTTGCCGACCTTGACGTCGCCGGTCCGCTCCGCCTCGCCGGCGGACGAGGTCCAGGCCGTGGCGGCGGTGGCCGCCTCGTCGTCCGAGGACCACTGCCCGGCGACGACCGCGACCTCGATCGCGTCGCCGTCGGAGTACTCGGCGTTCCAGGCCTCCAGCGCGCCCTCGCCCTTGGGCTCCTTGGCCTCGTCGAGCGAGCCGAGCGCGAGCTGCAGGACCGCCGACGGGAGGGCCTTCTGGAAGGCGGTCTCCTCGCCGCTGCGGTCCATCGCCTTGACGGTCGGGGTCGGCACCGGCGCCGTGACGGTCACGGTGGGCACGGGCTCCGGCGTCGCCTCGGCGCGCCAGAAGCCGGGCCACGCGAAGCCGGCCAGGAGCACCAGCGCGAGCAGCACGACGAGCACGCCCACGAACGCGACGAACCGACGGCGCCGGTACACGGCGGGCGATGCCTTCTTCGCGGTCACCGATGCTGTCGCGCCGGTGCGCGGTGAGTTCACGCGCTGGTCGGTCATGTCTGGCTCCCCCGTGCTCCGTCCACCGGATACGTCACGATGGCTCAGCTGAGACCCTATGTCGCGCCACTGACATCGGCAGGGAGGCACGCCCGGCGGGACAGGTGAGGGGCCGGCTACCGAGGCCGCGCCGCCGCCTGGCTCAGCGGGAGCAGCACCGCGAAGGCCGCCGTCGCGATCGCGACCGCCGCGAGGAGGCCGCCCGCGTAGGCCGTCAGCCCGGCGTCCCAGGGCAGCACGGCCCACAGGTGCCCCTCGGTCGCCGCGGCGGCCAGGGCCGACAGTCCGGCAGCCGGGACCGCCACCACACCGAGCGCGACCGTGACCAGCCGCGTCGGCACGTCGGCGCGGGCGAGCGGGTCGTCGTGCGGCCGGTCCGCCCACCCGGCCGGGGCGACGGCGCTCGCCAGCCCCACCCACAGCACCACCACGAGCACGGCCGCGACGACGTCGGACGGGCGGTGCCAGCGGTCCGCGATCGTCGCGAGGCCCATCGCGCAGGTCGTGGCGCAGCCAGCGAGCGCCGTCGCCGGCCGCCGGCGGCGGGGCACGACGAGCAGGAGCGCCGCCCAGGCGGCCGCGACCACGGTGACGTGGCCGCTGGGCAGGGTGTTGATGTCGCGGTTCCACTCCCCGACGAGGCCGGTGCGGTAGAGCACGCCGTCCTTGACCACCTGGGTGGTCAGGTTCGAGCCGAGCACGACGGTGGCGGCCATGGCCGTGGCCCCCCACCGCCGGCGCGCCAGCCCGACGCCGCACACCGCGAGGAAGCCGGTCACGAGCCACGGCGGCGAGCCGAGCAGCAGAACGGGCTCCACGGGCCGGTTGACGACGTCCTGGAACAGGTCGGCGGTGACGAACACGAGCTCCTCGACCCGCTGCCCGGGCCAGGTGGTGACCATCGCCCACCAGACCAGCCAGGTGCCCACTGCGGCGGCGAGGGCGACGACGGCAGCGGCCAGGCGGGCCCGCGCGCGGCCGGCGGGGCGGGCGGTCGCGGGGCGGGGCATGGTCGCAAACTACCTGCCGGGGGCGGCCCGCGAGGGCCGGTCACGGGGCTCGCGGGGGTGATCTTCGGGCCCGTGTCAGTGGTGCCACGTACGGTTCCCCTCGTGACCTCATCGACCTCCAAGAAGGCCCGGCCCGCGTACCGGTGCTCCGAGTGCGGCTGGACCACCGTCAAGTGGGTCGGCCGCTGCGGGGAGTGCCAGGAGTGGGGCACCGTGGTCGAGGACGGACCGGCCGCGACGGGCCCCCGCACGGCCGCCGTGTCCCCGGCGCGGGCGCCGGCGCGCCCCATCGCCGAGATCGACGTGGAGTCCGCGCGCGCCAACCCGACGGGCGTGGGCGAGTTCGACCGCGTCCTCGGCGGCGGCCTGGTGCCCGGCGCGGTGATCCTGCTGGCGGGCGAGCCGGGTGTGGGCAAGTCGACCCTCCTGCTCTCGGTCGCGAGCAACGTGGCCGACGGCGCGCTGGGCCCCGACGGGTTCGAGTCGCCCCGCACCGTGCTGTACGTGACGGGCGAGGAGTCGGCCGGCCAGGTGCGGCTGCGTGCCGAGCGGATCGGGGCGCTCTCGCCCACGCTGCTGCTCGCGTCCGAGACCGACCTGGGTACGGTGCTCGGCCACCTGGAGGCGAACCAGCCGGACATGCTCATCGTGGACTCGGTGCAGACCATCGCGTCCGCGCAGGTGGACGGGGCCCCGGGCGGCGTCTCGCAGGTCCGGGAGGTCGCGGCGGCTCTGATCGCCGTGGCCAAGGAGCGGCAGATCCCCACGATCCTCGTGGGACACGTGACCAAGGACGGCTCCGTGGCCGGCCCCCGCACGCTCGAGCACCTGGTGGACGTGGTCTGCCAGTTCGAGGGCGACCGGCACTCCCGCCTGCGCATGATCCGCGCGGTGAAGAACCGGTACGGCCCCACGGACGAGGTCGGCTGCTTCGACCTGTCGGAGGACGGGATCGTCGGGTTGCCCGACCCGTCCGGGCTGTTCCTGTCCCACGCGGGGTCGGGGGTCGCCGGCTCGTGCATCACGGTCACGCTGGAGGGGCGACGACCGCTCGCCGTCGAGGTGCAGGGCCTGGTGGCGCCGAGCCCGCTGAACAACCCGCGCCGCGCCACCAGCGGCGTGGACTCCAGCCGGCTGGCGATGATCCTCGCCGTGCTCCAGCGGCACGGCGGCCTGCGGCTCGCCGACCAGGACGTCTACGCCTCGACCGTCGGCGGCGTGCGGATCTCCGAGCCGGCGTCGGACCTCGCGGCCGCGCTGGCGCTGGTGTCCGCACGGACGGGCAAGCCGCTCCCGGGGGCCACCGTCGCCCTCGGCGAGGTGGGCCTGGCCGGCGACCTGCGCCCGGTCGCCGGGCTGGACCGGCGCCTGGGCGAGGCGGCCCGCCTGGGCTTCGCGCACGCCGTCGTGCCGCACGGGACCGGGGTCAAGGCGCCCGAGGGTCTCCAGCTCGTCGAGGCGGTGCACATCCGCGACGCGGTCGAGTGGGCCCAGGGCATAGGCCGCGCGGGCGACGGCGAGGCGTCCGGGAGATGACCGCTTCATGAAACGAACTACTTGTGACCCGGGGCACAGCGTAGGATTTCTTCGTGGCCACGACCTCCTCGCACACTGACGAGCTGCTCCGTGAGACCCTGGCCGCCGTCGCGCCCGGGACCGAACTCCGCGACGGACTCGAACGCATCCTGCGCGGCCGCACCGGCGCGCTCATCGTGCTCGGCCTCGACCCGGTCGTCGAGCAGATCTGCTCCGGCGGGTTCTCGCTCGACGTCGACTTCTCGGCCACCCGCCTGCGCGAGCTGTCCAAGATGGACGGCGCCGTGGTGCTCGACCGGCATGCCACCCGGATCCGCAAGGCCGCCGTGCAGCTGCTGCCCGACCCGACGATAGAGACCACCGAGTCCGGCACGCGCCACCGCACGGCCGAGCGCGTCGCCAAGCAGACCGGCTTCCCTGTCATCTCGGTGAGCCAGTCCATGCGCATCGTCGCCCTCTACGTGGGCGGCCAGCGCCACGTGCTGGAGGACTCGGACACGATCCTCGGCCGCGCCAACCAGGCGCTCGCCACGCTCGAGCGCTACCGCGCCCGCCTCGACGAGGTGTCCGGCACCCTGTCGGCGCTGGAGATCGAGGACTTGGTCACGGTCCGCGACGTCTGCTCCGTGGTGCAGCGCCTGGAGATGGTGGGGCGCATCTCGGACGAGATCGCGGGCTACGTGATCGAGCTCGGCGTGGACGGCCGGCTGCTGGCGCTGCAGCTCGACGAGCTGATCGGCGACGTCGGCTCGGACCGCGAGTTCGTGATCCGCGACTACGTGCTGAGCCGCAAGGACCGCGCGCTGACCGACGTGCAGGCCGAGCTGTCGGCGCTCACGTCCCAGGAGCTGCTCGACATGAGCCAGATCGGCCGGATCCTGGACCTGCCGGGCGGCGGGGACGCGCTCGACGCCGCCGTCGCGCCGCACGGCTACCGGCTCCTGTCCAAGGTGCCGCGCCTGCCGAACGCGACCATCGATCAGCTCGTGGGGCACTTCAGCAGCCTGCAGAAGCTCCTCGCCGCGAGCGTGGACGACCTCATGTCGGTCGACGGCGTGGGCGAGCAGCGCGCGCGGACCATCCGCGAGGGCCTGTCCCGGCTCGCCGAGTCCAGCATCCTCGAGCGGTACGTCTGACCCGAGGGGTACGTCTGACCCGAGGGGTACGTCTGACCCGAGGGGTACGCCCGGGAAGAGCGGTACGCCTGGGAAAGGCGCGCCGCGGGTGACGCCTCAGGACTCCTTGCCCGAGCCGTCCCCGGCGTCGGCGTCCTGATCGCCCTTCGCGTCGGCGTCGCCCTTCGCGTTCCCGTCCGACTGCTCGTCGGCGCCCGACTTCTCCCCGCCGCCCGACTCCCCGGCCTCCCCCGACCCGCTCGGGTTCGCCTCCGGCTCGTCCGACGCCTTCCCCGAGGGGTCGCCCGAAGGTTCCCCGGACGGGTCGGCGGACGACTCACCGGAGGACGACGGCGACGGCTGCGGCACCGTGTACGTCAGCCGCACCACGTCGCTGTTCGCGCCCTCGACGTCGGCGAGCGTGACCTGGGCCGTGTACTGGCCGGCCGTCAGCTTGGGCTGGCCGCCCGGGCAGTCGGGCGCCGAGCGGGAGTCGGACCAGCGCACGCTGGTGGTGTCGACGTCGCCCGGCCCGAGGAGCAGCAGGCGCTCCTCGTCCTGGTCGGCGCAGTCCGCGGACGACCAGGCCCGCTCCGCCGTCGGCTCGCCCACCTCGCCCTCGTAGACCGTGACGGCGAGGCTGCGCCGGGGCGCGTCGACCAGGCACTGCACCTGGCCGATGTTGCGCACCGACACGGTGAACCGGACCGGCACACCGGGCGTGACCGCCGTGCGGTCGGCCGCGAGGCCGACGTCGAGGTCCTCGGGGGCGCAGGGCGCGGCCGCCGCGTTCGGGTCCACGGGCTCGGGCGGCTCCACCTTTGCCGCGGCGATCGGCGGGTCCGTCCTGGGCCACGTCGCGGCGACCCCGATCCCGCCCAGCGCCAGCACCACGAGGACCGCGATCAGGCGTCCCCGCCGCCGTGGCCGGGGACCGGTCACGCCCCGCTCCGCCGCGACCCGACCCGTGGACCGCCCGGTCCGCTCCGGCGCACTGACCACCTGCTCGACCCCCTGAAAGCTGCTGGATGCCACGGCCTGACGTGCGACGACGGCCGTGCGGCACCAAAGTACGACGCCGCGCCCGGGCCGGGCCGCAGCCGCGCCGTCGAGTCGGTCACATGTCCTACTCCGCTCCTGCTTCGCACCCGCTCCGCCCTCGCTCCGGGTCCGGCACCCGGGGTGTGGTCGGCCCGGACACCGGCGGTGCGGCAGGATGAGTCCCCGTGACAACACTGGAGGCGACTCGACGTACGGAGGTGCGCTCCGGCGTCGTGCGGTGGTTCGACGGCGCCGCGCGCGACCTGCCCTGGCGCGCCCCGGACCGCACCGCGTGGGGTGTGCTGGTGAGCGAGGTGATGCTCCAGCAGACCCCCGTGGTCCGGGTGGAGCCCGCCTGGCACGCCTGGCTGGAGCAGTGGCCCACGCCCGCCGACCTCGCCGAGGCCCCGACTGCCGACGTGCTGCGCGCCTGGGGCCGGCTCGGCTACCCGCGCCGCGCGCTGCGGCTGCAGGAGTGCGCCCGCGCGATCGTCGAGCGGCACGACGGCGTGGTCCCGCGCACCGAGGCCGAGCTGCTCGCGCTGCCCGGGGTCGGCGAGTACACGGCGGCCGCGGTGCTCGCGTTCGCGTACGGGAAGCGGTCCGTCGTGGTCGACACGAACGTGCGGCGGGTACTGGCCCGCGCCGTCGGCGGGTCGGCGCTGCCGGCGCCGTCGTACACGGCCGCCGAGCGCGCCCTGGCGACCGCCCTGGCCCCGGAGGGCGACGCCGACGCCGCCCGCTGGGCCGCCGCCTCGATGGAGCTCGGCGCGCTGGTCTGCACGGCGAAGGCACCGAAGTGCGGCGCCTGCCCGGTCGCCGGGCTGTGCGCGTGGCGCCGGGCCGGGTCGCCCCCGGACGCGCACGCCGACAAGCGCCGCACCCAGGCCTGGGCGGGCACCGACCGGCAGGCGCGCGGCCGCGTGATGGCGGAGCTCCGGCAGGCGGACGAGCCCGTCGACCGTGCCCTGCTCGCGAGCCTGTGGCACGACCCGGCCCAGCTCGACCGCGCGATCGCCGGCCTGGTCGAGGACGGCCTCGCGGAACAGGACGACGCGGGCCGCCTCCACCTGCCGAAGTAGGGCAGGCGGGCCGGGGGCGGGCCGGGTCAGAGCTCCAGCAGCATCCGCGAGTTGCCCAGCGTGTTGGGCTTCACGCGCGCCAGGTCCAGGAACTCGGCCACGCCCTCGTCGTAGGAGCGCAGCAGCTCGGTGTACACCTCGGGCGTCACGGGCGTGCCGTCGATCTCCCGGAACCCGTGCGCGGCGAAGAAGTCCACCTCGAACGTCAGGCAGAACACCCGGCGCAGGCCCAGGGCCCGGGCCCGCTCGACCAGCGCCTCGAGCAGCGCGTGCCCCACGCGGCGGCCGCGCCACTCGCGGTGCACGGCCAGGGTGCGCACCTCCGCCAGGTCGTCCCACATCACGTGCAGCGCCCCGCAGCCCACGGCGTCGCCCCGCTCCGCGGCGGGGTCGGTCGCCACGAGGAACTCCTGGACCGCCTCGTAGTACCCGACCATCTCGTACGGGCGCAGGATGCGCTCCTGGCTGAGCGGCTCGACGAGGTCGCGGATGGTGCGCACGTCGGCGGGCAGGGCGGGGCGGATCACGGGCGCGGCCGGCGCCCCGGGTGTCGTCACGGCGACACACTACGGCGGGCCGCCGTAGCGGCGCCCGCCGCGTACGACAGGCGGTCGCCACCAACAATCACCCGCGGGCGTACACCGGCCTTCACCAGGGGAAACGAATGGCAAATCGGAAAGTGAGCGAGAGAACATCCCAACACACCCGCGCGGCGAGGGCAAAGGTCTTGCCAAGTCACGGAATGCGTGGTGAGTTTGGCGCATGGCATCAACTCGCCTGACCGCAGAAGCAAGGACCCAGGCTCTGGCTGCGCTCGAGGCCAGTGTCAGCCCCTCGGCCGAGCTGGACGTGCTGGTGATCGGCGGCGGGGTCACCGGTGCCGGCATCGCCCTCGACGCGGTCACCCGTGGCCTGTCGACCGCCGTCGTCGAGGCGCAGGACTGGGCGCAGGGCACCTCCAGCCGCAGCAGCAAGCTCGTCCACGGCGGCCTCCGTTATCTGCAGATGCTCGACTTCGAGCTGGTCCACGAGGCGCTCACCGAACGCGACCTCCTGCTCCGGGACCTCGCACCGCACCTGGTGCGACCGGTCCCGTTCCTGTATCCGCTGGAGCACCGCGTGTGGGAGCGTGCCTACGTGGGCGCCGGCATCGCGATGTACGACGTCCTCGCGACGCTCACTCCGGGTCGGCGGCCCATGCCGTTCCACCGGCACCTGAGCCGCAACCAGATGGAGGCCAAGTTCCCGGACCTGGCGCACGACGCCGCCGTCGGCGCCGTCCAGTACTGGGACGCCTCCGTCGACGACGCCCGGCTCGTGGCCACCCTGATCCGGACCGCCGCGAGCTACGGCGCGCACGCCGCGAGCCGCACCCAGGTGGTCAGCCTGACCCAGGGCGCGACGGGCGCGGTGAACGGCGCCGTGGTCGCGGACCTGGAGACGGGCAAGGAGATCACCGTCCGGGCGCGCGCGGTCATCAACGCGACCGGCGTCTGGACCGAGGACACCGAGGCCCTGGCCGGCTCGGAGGGCGGGCTGCGCGTGCTCGCCAGCAAGGGCGTCCACCTGATCGTGCCGCGGGAGCGCATCCGCGGGCACGCCGGGCTGATCCTGCAGACGGAGAAGTCCGTGCTGTTCGTCATCCCGTGGAGCCGGTACTGGATCATCGGGACCACGGACACGCACTGGAGCCTCGACCCCACGCACCCCGTGGCGACGAGCACCGACATCGACTACGTGCTCGACCATGCCAACGCGGTGCTCGCACATCCGCTCACCAGGGAAGACGTGATCGGCACGTACGCGGGCCTGCGCCCGCTGCTGCAGCCGGGCACCAAGGCCGGCACCAGCTCCGCGAAGGTCAGCCGCGAGCACACGGTCGCGTCGCCGACGCCGGGCCTGACCGTCGTCGCCGGCGGCAAGCTCACGACGTACCGGATCATGGCCAAGGACGCCGTCGACTTCGCGATCGGGCAGCGCGCCGCCGCGCTCCCCTCGATCACGCACCAGATCCCGCTCACCGGCGCCGTCGGCCTGCGGGCCGTGCAGCGCCAGGCGCGCACCTGGGGCAAGCGGTTCGGCTGGGCGCCCCCGATGCTGGACCACCTGCTGCACCGCTACGGCGCCAACCTCGCCGAGATCGTGGAGCTGTGCGACGCCGACCCGTCGCTCGCCAAGCCGCTGGAGCACGCGTCCGCCTACCTGCGCGCGGAGGTGCACTACGCGGTGAGCCACGAGGGCGCCCTGCACCTGGAGGACGTGCTCAGCCACCGCACCCGCCTGGTCTACGAGGTGCCGGACAGTGGCACGGCGGCCGCCGAGGAGATCGCCGCCGTCGTCGGCCCGCTGCTCGGGTGGGACGCGGCGGACGCCGAGCGCGAGGTCCACGCCTGGCAGGCGCGGATCGACGCGGAACGCCAGGCCGCGCAGGAGCCTGACGACGAGGGCGCCGAACGCGCGCGCCTGACCACACCGGACGTGGCGGCCATGCAGCCGCTCCGAAACTAAAGGGAAAGCGAAGGAACACACCTACTCACAAGCCGACGGGTCACCGTAGCGGGACCGCCGGGACTATCTCCGTACGCCGACAGAGCAGTCGGCAGAAAGCGAGTCAGCGATGAACGCATTCACGGACATCATGGTGCCGGAGTTCCTCGGCACGATGATCCTGCTCCTCGGCGGTGCCGGTGTCGTGGCCAACGCCATCCTCCCGAAGAACAAGGGCTTCAACGGCGGCTGGCTGATGATCAACTTCGGGTGGGGCCTCGCGGTGTTCGCGGGTGTCTTCGTGTCGCTGAAGTCCGGCGCGCACATCAACCCGGCCGTCACCCTCGGCATCCTGGCCAGCGGGGCCGAGGAGTTCGCCCCGGGGGTCGCCGCCGACTTCGGCAACATGCTCATCTACTGGGCCGCGCAGCTCTGCGGCGCCTTCGTGGGCGCGATCCTCGCGTACCTGGCGTACAAGCAGCACTTCGACCAGGACGCCGACCCGGCCGTGAAGCTGGGCGTGTTCTCCACGGGCCCGGCGATCCGCTCGTACACGTGGAACTTCGTCACCGAGGTCATCGGCACGTTCATGCTGGTCTTCGTCATCCTGTCGTTCGCCAACTGGCCCGGGGACATGGGGCCGCTGGCTGCTGCCCTCCTCGTGACCGGCATCGGTGCGAGCCTCGGTGGCCCGACGGGGTACGCGATCAACCCGGCACGTGACTTCGGCCCGCGGATCGCCCACTTCGTCCTCCCCATCCCGGGCAAGGGGTCGAGCGACTGGGCCTACTCGTGGGTCCCGGTTCTCGGCCCGCTGGTCGGCGGCGCGCTGGGCGGCCTGCTCGCCGCGTCGCTCTGAGCCGAACCCCCAGGCAGACCTCGACACAGACAAGGGAGTCAACTCCGATGGCTGACTACGTACTCGCGATCGACCAGGGCACCACGAGCACCCGGGCGATCGTGTTCAACCACGCCGGGACCATCGTGTCCAGCGGCCAGATCGAGCACGACCAGATCTTCCCCAAGGCCGGCTGGGTGGAGCACAAGCCGGACCAGATCTGGGACAACACCCGCCAGGTCGTGGGCCTCGCGCTGACCAAGGCGAACATCAACCACACCGACCTCGCCGCGGTGGGCATCACCAACCAGCGCGAGACCACGGTGGTGTGGGACAAGACGACGGGCAAGCCCGTCTACAACGCGATCGTCTGGCAGGACACGCGCACGCAGGCGATCGTCGACGAGCTCGCCGGCTCGGAGGGCGCGGAGAAGTACAAGGCGATCGTCGGACTGCCGCTCGCCACCTACTTCTCCGGCCCCAAGGTCAAGTGGATCCTGGACAACGTGGAGGGCGCCCGCGAGGCGGCCGACCGCGGCGACCTGCTGTTCGGCAACACGGACGCGTGGGTCCTGTGGAACATGACGGGCGGGGTCGACGGCGGTGTGCACGTCACCGACGTCACGAACGCGTCCCGCACCATGCTCATGGACCTGGACACCCTGTCCTGGCGCGAGGACATCGCGGCGGACATGACCATCCCGCTCTCCATGCTCCCCGAGATCCGCTCCTCCTCCGAGGTGTACGGCACCGGACGCCCCCGCGGCATGGTGCCCGGCGTGCCCATCGCCGGCATCCTCGGCGACCAGCAGGCGGCGACGTTCGGCCAGGCGTGCTTCGAGGTCGGTACCGCGAAGAACACGTACGGCACCGGCAACTTCATGCTGCTCAACACGGGCACGGAGAAGGTGCCGTCCGAGAACGGTCTGCTCACCACGGTCTGCTACAAGATCGGCGACAGCGCGCCGATCTACGCGCTGGAGGGCTCCATCGCCGTCACGGGCTCGCTGGTGCAGTGGCTCCGCGACAACCTGGGCCTGTTCACCGACGCCCCCGACGTCGAGTGGTACGCCCGCAAGGTCGAGGACAACGGCGGCGCGTACTTCGTGCCCGCCTTCTCCGGCCTGTTCGCGCCGTACTGGCGGCCCGACGCGCGGGGCGCGCTCGTGGGGCTCACCCGGTACGTCAACCGGAACCACATCGCGCGGGCCGCGCTGGAGGCCACGGCGTACCAGACCCGCGAGGTCATGGACGCCATGAAGGCGGACTCCGGCGTGGAGCTCACCGAGCTCAAGGTCGACGGCGGCATGGTCGCCAACGAGCTGCTCATGCAGTTCCAGGCCGACCAGCTCGGTGTCGACGTCGTGCGGCCCGTCGTCGCGGAGACCACCGCGCTCGGCGCGGCCTACGCGGCGGGCATCGCCGTCGGCTTCTGGAAGGGCGAGTCCGACGTCACCGCGAACTGGGCCGAGGACCGGCGCTGGACGCCGGACATGGACGAGAAGGAGCGCGACCGGCTCTACCGGAGCTGGAAGAAGGCCGTGACGAAGACCTTCGACTGGGTCGACGCCGACATCGGCTGACCGCACCACCCCTGTCAGACGCTCAGGTCACTCCCGTGACCTGGGCGTCTGACACGTTTCCGGGGCGGGCCGTCACGGCGCCAGGAACCGGCGCGCCGTGTCCACGAGCGTCTCCGTCTCGCCCTCCACCGTGAACCCCTCGTCGACCGCCACGCGACCCAGGAAGCCGTCGGTCAGGAGATACAGCCACGAGGTGATGCGGGCGGGCGTCAGGTCGGTCCGGATCTCGCCGGCCCGCTGGGCCCGCTCGACCCAGGGCCGGATCAGGTCCTGCTGGACGTTCGCGTCGTCGTCGAGCCGGGCCGCGACCTCCGGCAGGTGCATGACGCCGCCCACCGCGCGCACGAACCCGGGCATCCGGGGGTCCGCGGCGTCGTCGGCGCCCTGCCGCACGATGTCGAGGACGACGCCGAGGGCGTCCGTCCGGCCCGCGTACCGCGCCTCCGCCTCGCCGGCCTCCTGGGTGCCGAGCGTCAGGATCGCGAGCAGCACGTCCAGCTTGGTCGGGAAGTAGTGGAAGAACGTGCCCGACCCGATGCCGGCCTGCTTGCAGATGGCCGCGGTGGTGGTGCCGTCGTAGCCGCGCTCCGCGAGGACCGTGAGCGCGGCGTCGATGATCACCAGCCGGCGCGCCTCGTGCCGTTCGGGGTCAACGGTCCGTGCCACGCGCGCCCTCGGTCGTCGCCGTGCGGCGCACCTGGATCCGGTCGTCCCGGACGCGGGCCACCAGGCCGAGCGCGGCGAGGTCCTCGTCCGCCTGGCGGCGGGCGTCGGCGTCCTTGCGCTTCTCCAGCCGACGGCGGAGCGCCTCGTGCTCGGCGGCGGTGAACCCCGGGCGGCCGTCCACCCAGCGCTCGTAGTGCTGCTCGTGCGGGTCGGCGTCGTGCCAGGGCCAGCCGTGCCCGGTCAGCGCGTCGCGCACCTGCGCCGCCGACAGGGTGTCGGTGTCGAGGCGGGCGCGCAGGGCGCCGTCGGGCCGCAGGAGCACCAGGTCCGTCTTGTCGGGGAACGCCGCGCCGACGTCGGACCGCTCGATCCAGACCTCGCGCTCCTCCTGCCTGTGCTCGACGTGGTCGTCGGCGACGGAGAGCGCCGGCGCCTCCCCCACCGTCATGAAGGCGATGAAGCCGCCGCCCAGCAGGCCGAGCCCGCCCAGGATGCCGAGCGTCCAGGGCAGGGTCAGGGACTCGATCAGTGTGATCAGCCGCGGCACGGGCAGCGGTGTGGCGTCGATCAGTCCGGCCAGCCCGCCGGCCAGCGGCGCGGCGAACCAGCCGACCACGAGGCCGAGCGCGAGCACGCCCAGGCCGAGCACGACGGGGAGTGCGGGCGGCTGGCGTACCTCGGTGGTCGTCATGGCTCAATTATTAGAGCAGCCACTCCACTAATGCAATCAATATCGCGAACGCGGCGCTGCGGCGGCCCGGCGTGCGGTCGTAGGCTCGGCGCGTGCCCATCAGCTACACGCTTCCCGGTGTCCATGTCACCGACCACTCCGTCGACGTCCCGCTCGACTGGTCCCAGCCCGACGGGTCCCCCACGATCTCCGTGTTCGCGCGCGAGCTAGTGGACCCGACCCGCCGCACCGAGGACCTGCCGCTCCTCGTGTTCCTCCAGGGCGGCCCCGGTGGCAAAGGCCCCCGCCCCACCGGCCCGGACGGCTGGGTCGGCGCGGCCCTGAAGCGGTTCCGCGTCGTGCTGCTGGACCAGCGCGGGACCGGGCGGTCCACCGCCGTCCGGGCGGAGGCCCTGACCGCGATCGGCACGCCCGAGGAGCAGGCGGAGTACCTCGCGCACTTCCGCGCCGACAACATCGTGCGCGACGCCGAGCACGTCCGGAAGACGCTGTTCGACGGCCGGCGCTGGACCTCGCTCGGCCAGTCGTACGGCGGCTTCATCACGATGACGTACCTGTCGTTCGCCCCCGAGGGCCTGAACGCGAGCCTCGTGACCGGCGGCCTGCCGGGGCTGACGGCGTCGGCCCGGGAGGTCTACGAGCGCACCCAGCCGCGCGTGGTGGCCAAGAACGAGCGGTTCCGTGCGCGCTACCCGCACGTCACCAAGGCCCTGGGCCGCATCGCCGACCGCCTCTCGACCGGCGAGGTCACGGAGCCCGGCGGCGACGTCCTGACCACGCGGCGCTTCCAGACCCTCGGCATGGACTTCGGCATGCAGCCCGGGTTCGAGCGCGTGCACTGGATCGTCGACGAGGCGTTCGACTCCCTGCACGGCGGCCCGCTCAGCGACACGTTCCGCGCGACGGTCGCGGCCGAGACGTCCTTCGCGACCAACCCGCTGTACGCCCTGCTGCACGAGTCGATCTACGCCCAGTCCCACACGGGCCCCACCGCGTGGGCGGCCCAGTCCGTGCGCGACGCCGACCCGGCGTTCGGCGAGGACGCCCGGCCGCTGCTGCTGACCGGCGAGATGATCTACCCCTGGATGTTCTCCGAGATCAGCGCCCTGCGGCCGTTCGCGGCCGCCGCCGACGCCCTGGCGCAGCGGCAGGACTGGGGCGACCTGTACGACCTGCACCGGCTCGCGGACAACGAGATCCCGGTCGAGGCCGCCGTGTACTTCGACGACATGTTCGTCGACGCGTCCCTGTCGCTGGAGACGGCGGCGCACGTGGGCAACGTCGAGCCGTGGGTCACCAACGAGTTCGAGCACGACGGGCTGCGCCTCGGCGACGTCCTGCCCAAGCTCCTGGACCGGCTCGACGCGCGGGGCGGCCCGCTGACGTCGCCGAAGTAGCCGCTGGTCGATTACGAGGCGGCACCCCTCCCCTTCGAGGCCTAAGTTTCTTCGCTTTGCGGCGTCGCAGAGCGAAGAAACTTAGGCCTCAAAGGAGAGACGTCAGTACGTGTACGTGTTCAGCGTCCGCACCGCCGCGGCCGGGTCGCCGACGTCGTAGCGGTCCACCGCGACGAACGTCGGCTTCTTGCGGGCCGCAGGCTGGCAGAACCGCTGGGCCCGGTCCAGCAGCCGCTCGTTGTCGGTCCGGGCCGTCACCTCGACCGGCACGTCCCGGAAGTGGTTCATCACGAACAGCGGCCGGAACCCCGCCCCGGGGCTCGTGAGCGGGATGTTCGTGCCGGCGTCGTACCAGCGGCTGTAGCAGGCCCAGTCCGAGTCGCCGATGCCCGGGCCCATGGACCAGTAGTTCTCCACGGTCCACTCCCGCTGGTACATGACGCCGAAGCTCTCCCGGGTCAGGCCCGCGCCCTCGTCGGCGGACCGGCTGTGGTCGCTGAGGATCAACAGGCGGTCGTTGTCGGCGACGAGCCGGGACATCGTGGGCCAGCCGTCCTCGCGGACGCCGGTGCGGTCCGGCCGGTAGAGCACGTCCGCCAGCCCGTCGACGCGGTCGAGCTCGGCACGCAGCACGGCGGGCTCCACGTAGTCCTCCAGGAACACCGTGACGAACTGGTCCGGGTGCGCCTGAAGGAAGTCGACCATCCGCTGGAGGTCCACCCAGAGCGCGACGGGGCTGCTCACCAGGGTGCAGCTGTTGTGGCACAGGATCGCGCCGTCGCCGGTCTGGTGGATGTCGAGCTGGAACCCGCGGACGCCGTCGGCGAGCTGCTGCTCGATCCCCCGCGTCTGGTTCGGCGCGAGGTTCACGAACGGCGGCGCGAAGCCGCCGTCCACCCCGTTCGCGTACGCGTTGTGCGCGGTGAGGAACGTCATCTGGTCCAGCGTGCGCTGGTCGGCCGGCGGCAGCGGGCCGGTCACCGGGCCGACGGGCGTCAGGTACCACTGCGCGAGCGACCCGTCGCCGCCCACCGCGAGCTGGGCCGGGTAGTTCTCGCCGCCCGGCCTGGGGCTCACGGTGAGGTGGTCACCGGTGCCGGGAGCGCGGAGCAGGTACCGGTCCCCGCCCGCGTCGAGCACCTCCCAGGCGGCGTCGGCCTGGTCGCAACCGACCGTCCGCGCCTGCCCACCGGAGCGGCCCAGGCAGGTCCCGGCCGCATCGGTGCTCTCCAGGACGTGGGCCGATCCGGCGGCACGCAGGGTCCACTGCTGCCGGTCCTCGTCGCCCTTCGGCCGGTGCTGCTCGACGGCACCCCCGGCGTCCGCCGCGTTGAGCCCCGTCGTGGCGCTCTGCACGTAGTAGGTGCCGGACGGCGGCGCGGCCTCGGCCGTCACGGCCGCCGGGACAGCGGGTGCGGCCGCCGCCGTCGGCAAGCCGAGAGCGCCCGCGGCCAGTACCGCGACGACGAGCAGGGAGCGGGAGGTTCTCATGGGTGGGACCGTCCTCGGGGATCGCCGTGAGCCGCCGGCCGGACGCGCGGGGCCGGGTGAAATCACACCAGGCGGGCCCGCGCCCTGTCATCAGTGGTTCCCCCAACGGTCCGGCGGCGGCCCGGCCGCCGGCTCAGGAGCCACGCCTCCGCCACGACCAGCGGCACCGTCCAGCCGAGCCAGTTGGTCAGGGCCATCTCGGTCTGCATCATCGCGACCTCGCTGCCCTGGAACCAGGTGTCCACCCGGGGCCCGAGGACCGGCATCCACACGAAGTGCCACAGCCGGTTCGTGACGATCGACATCGTGAGCACGTAGCTGCGCACCATCCACTCGCGATGCTCGTCGAACCGGCGCTGCCGGGCGGCACGGAACCCGGCCACGGTGCACGCGAGCCACAGCACGGCGAGAAAGACGTGGCTCACGGCCGACATCGGACCGAACGGCGACGCCGCGCCGATGACTCCGGCGAGGATCGCCGCGGGGACCACCCCGCCGAGCACGTACACCCGCCCGAGGCGCCGGTGCGCTACCCGGAACCGGCGCCGGAACCAGGGCCACACCTGAAAGAGGCCGGTCGCCATCGCCACGGTCGCGAAGCCGATGTGGCTCACGAGCAGCACGTAGTGCCCCGGGAACGTGGACGGCACGAGGGAGAGCCCCGGATCGAGGACCAGGTACCGGGGCAGCGAGACCGCCAGGAAGGCGAGGACGACGACCGCCAGGACCGCCGTCCACGGGCGCCGCCACCACGGACGGCCGGGCGCACGAGGGCCCACGGAGCCGAGGGCGGGAGCATCTTTATGCAGGTCAGAGGGCATGCACCGACCGTAGGAACCTGGCGCTGCCCGACCTAGCCGGTGCACCCCCGGAGGCAGGTAGGGGCTGCCCTACCCCGCGGGCTCCGGGCCTGCGGGCGTCAGCGCAGGGACGGCAGCGACGCCACCACGTACCCGTCCACCTCGACGACGTCGCCGGGGCTCAGCTCCGGCTGCCCCGTCGGGAGGCAGAGGGTCACCTGGAAGCCGTCGGTCTGCACGCGGGCGGCGGTGAACCCCTGGCCGGTGCGGGAGACGGTGCGCTGCTCGATCGCCAGCACGACGCCGGTCAGGTGCGCGACGGCGTCGGTCGAGGCCGCGTACGCGCCCGTGGGCTCGAAGACCAGGCCGGACACGGCGGCGTCGGCCTGGCCGATGACCTGCACGGAGTTGCCGAGCACGACGATGGAGACCGGGCCGGTGATCGGGGTCTCCGCGTTGCCGAGCAGGGCGAGCTCCTCGAGCTGGCAGGCGATCTCGGTGATGACCTCGTCGTGCTGGTTCACGAGCTCGGCGAGCACCAGGCCGCCGTCGACCGCCTGCGGCTCGGAGATGATGGCGCCGGGCGCGGCGTAGAAGGTGGGCGTGACCACGCGCACCAGGTCGCCCTCGGTGGTGATGATCAGGCGGGCACCGGACACGTCGGTCCAGATGTGCACCCCGACCTCACCGTCCTTGGCGATCGTCTCGGCCTCCGCGCGTGCCGAGGCCACCAGGTCGCGAAATTCGCTACGTCGCCAGACGTCCAGTCCGATGCAAGCCAGGTTCGATGCCACGGTCGCCTACGCTAACCCGACGCCGCGCCGGGGACCTGACGGGGAGGTCATACGCGCGTGTCAGACGCACAGGTCACCCGAGGGACCTGTGCGTCTGACACGGGGGTCAGTCGGGGGCGTGCTTGTCCAGGAACGCGTACACCTCGGCGTCGTCAACACCGGGGAACGCGCCGCGCGGCAGGGCCGCGAGGATCTGCTGGTGCATGCGCCCGGACGGCCAGGCCTCGCCCGACCAGCGGTCGGTGAGCTCCGCCGAGGGCCGCTGGCAGCAGGCCGGGTCGGGGCAGGTCGAGACGCGCCGCACCTGCGTGTCCCGCCCGCGGAACCACTTGGCGTGCGCGTACGGCACCCCGACCGTGATCGAGAACGCGCCAGAACCACCGTCGGTCCCGCCCGCGGGCGACGTCGACCCCGTCTGGGTGGAGCACCAGAACGTCCCGGCCGGGGTGTCGGTGTACTGGTAGAACTCGGTGGCGCGGTCGCGGCGCTCGAACGCCTCGCGCGCCGCCCAGCGCCGGCAGATGAGCTGCCCCTCGATGGCGCCCGTGACGTCCTGCGGGAACGGCAGCCCGTCGTTCGCGTAGCCGCGGAACAGCGCGCCGTCGGCCCCCACGCGCAGGAAGTGCAGCGGGATGCCGAGGTGGTGCGTGGCGAGGTTGGTCAGCCGCATGGCGGCCGCCTCGTGCGTGATGCCGAAGGCGTCGCGGAAGTCCTCGACGGCCAGGTCGCGCTCCCGCTTGCGAGCCTCCAGGAACGGCACCGCCACGAACTGCGGCACCAGGCACGCGGCGGCGAAGTACGTGATCTCGACGCGCTGGCGCAGGAACTCGCCGTACGAGCGCGGCCGGTCGTGCTCCAGCACGCGGTGCGCCAGCGCCTGCAGCGCGAGCGACCGCAGGCCGTGCCCGCCCGGGGTCGACGCCGGGGGCAGGTAGATGCGCCCGTTGCGCAGGTCGGTCACCGAGCGGGCGGACCGGGGCAGGTCGCCCACGTGCAGCAGCGTGAAGCCCATCTGCTCGGCCATCCGCGCCACGGTTCGGTGGGTCAGCGCGCCGCCCGTGTACCCGGCGGCCTTGACCATCTGCTCGGCGACGGCCTCGAACTGCGGGTAGTGGTTGTCGCGGGCCTCCCGCTCCAGGCGCAGCTCGGTGTTGGCCCGCCGGGCCTCCTCGGGCGTGGCGATCGCCATCTGCTCGCGGCGGGCCAGCTCGTCGTGCAGGCCCACGAGCTGTTCGAGCACCGGCATGGGCAGCTTCTGGCTGGGTTTGACGGCCGGCACCCCGAGCGTGGTGAACAGGGGGCCGCGCTGCGCCCGGTCCAGCGCGATCTCCAGGGCAGCCCGGCGCGACGGCGGCTCGGCGCTCAGCAGCTCGCTCATGGGGACGCCCAGGGCCTCCGCGATCGACCGGAGCAGCCCGAGCCGGGGTTCGCGGCGGCCGTTCTCCACGAGGGAGAGCAGGCTCGGCGCCGAGCCGACCTTCTCGCCGAGCGCGTCCAGCGTGAGCCCCTGCCCGGTCCGCAGGTGCCGGATCCGCCGTCCGAGGGTGATCAGGTCCGTCTCGCCGCCCGACGACGTCGGCTCGCCTCCGGCAGGCATGTCGCCCTCCGCTCGTGGTCGCTTTCACCCGGTCGCTGCCCGGGACGGGCCAGCAAGAACCCGCTCCTTCACACTACGTGAAGATCGGCGATTCTTGACAGCCCATGGGCTGGAATTCGGGGCGATCCGCACGTGAAGGTGGAAACAAGCCCGCCACCGTGGCCCGCAGTCTGACGATCGGAGCGCACATGTCCGTCCTCGCGAACCCCCGCCGAACCCGGCTCGTCGCCGAGCTCGTGGCCGACGTGACCATCGGTCAGGACTCCACCACGGCAGACACCTCGGCGTCCACGGCCGCGAACGGCATCCCTGCCGCCGGAGACCTGGACGTGCGCGACTGGGTCGCCCGCGTCGCCGAGCTCACGCAGCCGGACGAGATCGTCTGGTGCGACGGCTCCGCCGACGAGAAGCAGCGCCTCATCGACCAGATGCTCGACGCCGGCACCCTTGTCGCGCTGAACCAGGAGAAGCGGCCGGGCTCGTACCTGGCGCGCTCCAACCCGGCCGACGTCGCCCGCGTCGAGTCGCGCACCTTCATCTGCTCCACGGACGAGGAGGACGCCGGCCCCACGAACAACTGGGTGGCCCCGGCGGACATGCGCACCGAGCTGAAGGGCGTCTTCGCCGGCTCCATGAAGGGCCGCACCATGTACGTGGTGCCGTTCTCGATGGGCCCGGTGGGCGGCCCCATCTCGCAGGTGGGCATCGAGATCACCGACTCGCCGTACGTCGTCGTCTCCATGCACGTCATGACCCGCGTCTCGGACGAGATCCTGCGGCTCATCGACGCCGGCCAGCAGTGGGTCCCCGCCGTGCACTCGGTGGGTGCGCCCCTGGCCGAGGGCGAGGCGGACGTGGCCTGGCCGTGCAGCGACACCAAGTACATCGTGCACTTCCCGGAGAGCCGCGAGATCTGGTCGTACGGCTCCGGCTACGGCGGCAACGCCCTGCTCGGCAAGAAGTGCTTCGCGCTGCGGATCGCCTCGGCGATGGCGCGCGACGAGGGCTGGCTCGCCGAGCACATGCTGCTGATCCGCATCACCTCGCCCGAGCAGCGCCAGTACCACCTGGCCGCCGCCTTCCCGAGCGCCTGCGGCAAGACGAACCTCGCGATGCTGCAGCCCACCATCCCGGGCTGGAAGGTCGAGACCCTCGGCGACGACATCGTGTGGATGCGCCCCGGCCCCGACGGCGCGCTGCGCGCCATCAACCCCGAGGCGGGCTTCTTCGGCGTCGCGCCGGGTACCGGCGTCGACACCAACCCCACCGCCGTGGCCACGTTCGACCGCGACACCATCTTCACCAACGTCGCGCTGACCGACGACGGCGACGTCTGGTGGGAGGGACTGACGGCCGAGCCGCCGGCGCACCTGACCGACTGGCAGGGCAACGACTGGACGCCCGACTCCGAGACTCCGGCGGCGCACCCGAACTCCCGGTTCACCGTGTCCGCCGCCCAGTGCCCGACCATCGCGGACACCTGGGAGGACCCGGCCGGCGTGCCGGTCGACGCGATCGTGTTCGGCGGCCGCCGCGCCAGCAACGTGCCGCTCGTGGCCGAGTCGTTCGGCTGGGAGCACGGCGTGTTCATGGGCGCCACCATCTCCTCGGAGCGCACGGCCGCCGCCGAGGGCGCGCTCGGCGAGCTGCGCCGCGACCCCTTCGCGATGCTCCCGTTCTGCGGCTACAACATGGCCGACCACTGGGCGCACTGGCTGGAGGTCGGCGCGGGCATCGAGGAGTCGAAGCGCCCGCGGATCTTCCAGGTCAACTGGTTCCGCCGTGGTGAGGACGGCCGCTTCCTGTGGCCCGGGTTCGGCGAGAACTCGCGCGTGGTCGAATGGATCGTGGGCCAGGTCGAGGCCGGCCGCGGCCTGCGCGAGGACACCTCGGTGGCCACGCCGGTGGGCAGCATCCCCGCCCCCGGCACGCTGAACCTGGACGGCATCGACGTGCCCGACGCCGACATGGCGGCCCTGTTCGACGTGCCGACCGAGCCGTGGCAGGCCGAGGCCGAGCTGACCGAGGAGTTCTTCGACCGGTTCGGCGACCACACGCCCGCCGCGCTGCGCAGCCAGCTCGACGCCCTGCGGGAGCGGCTGGCCCGATGATCTCGGGCGGCTGACGGCGCGACATCCACGGGTGGCTACCCGTCGCGCCGCCGGCCGTCCGGACAGGCTTCCCCGGCCGGGTTATTGAGGCATCCCGGCCGGGGATCTCTTTGTCCACAGGCCTGTGGACTCAGTACCGCATCCCCATCAGCCCGCGGACGTCGTCCAGGGTGCGGTCCGCGATCTCGTTCGCCCGCGCGTTGCCCCGGCCGAGCACCTCGTCGAGGTACCGCGGGCCGGCGGAGGCGAGCTCCCGCCGTCGGGCACGGAGGGGACGCAGGCCCTCCACGACCGCCTCGGTGACCAGCGCCTTGAGGCGCCCCGCGCCGGCGGAGCCGACCTCCTCGGCAAGGCGCTCCGGGGTGCTCCCGGTGAAGTAGGCGCCGATCTGGAGCAGGTTGGCGATCTCGGGCCGTCGCTCGGGCTCGTAGGTGATGGCACGCTCCGGATCGGTCTTCGCGCGCTTGAAGAACGTCGCCGTGTCGTCCTCCGAGGCGCGCAGCTCCAGCGCGTTGCCCCGCGACTTGGACATGCGGCGGCCGTCGTCGCCGAGCACGGTGGTCGACGGCGCGATCAGCGCGTCCGGCTCGGGAAAGTACGGCCGCGCGGCCGCGTACCGCTGGTTGAACCGCCGGGCCACGGTCCGGGTGATCTCCAGATGCGGCAGCTGGTCCACGCCCACCGGCACGAGGTTGCCGTGGCAGAACAGGATGTCGGCGGCCTGGTGCACCGGGTAGGTGAGCAGCAGCCCCGAGATGCCGCGCTTCTGCCGCAGCACGGCCGCCTCGGCCTCGGCCTTCACCGTGGGGTTGCGCTCCAGCTCGGCCACGGTGACCAGCGACAGGAACGGCAGCAGGAGCTGGTTGAGGGCCGGCACCGCCGAGTGCGTGAAGACGGTGCTGCGCGCGGGGTCCAGGCCCGCCGCGAGGTAGTCGAGCAGCACCTCGCGGACGGTCGCGGGCAGGTCGCCGGCGTCGTCCCGGTCGGTGATGACCTGGTAGTCGGCGACGATGAGGAACACCTCGACGCCCAGGTCCTGCAGGCGCACGCGGTTCGCGACGGTGCCCAGCAGGTGCCCCAGGTGCAGGGCCCCGGTCGGGCGGTCGCCGGTCAGCACGCGGTACTCCCCCGGGTTCCGGGCGATCCGGTCCTCCAGGACGGCGGTGCGCTCGCGCGCCGCGACGGCGGAGCGGGTGGTGGCGCGCTTCTCGCGGGCGGCGCCGAGGTCGTGAAGGGTGGCGGGGGCGGACGACGTCGGGGCCGCCTCGGGCGGCAGGGTCATGGACATGGTGGGTCTCCTTGGTCAGGGAGCCGCCCACGCACGGCGTCGGGCACAGAAAAGTCCCGGGCTGCGGCGGGCAGCTCGGGACTTCTGTGCGGGTGGGCGCGTCAGGTCACGGCTGCGGGTGCAGCCGCCACCAGTTCCGCCCGTGCGTCATGGGCCCAGGTTATGCGGGCGCGCGGGAGCGATCAAGGAGGGGCGGGCAACGGGCCTTGCCCTCAACTTTGGTTGAGGTTCTAGCGTGGCGACCGAGGCCGGCCACAAGGGCCGGCGCGGACGAGGGAGAGCCAGATGCGGGCGATCGAGGTGCGGGAGTTCGGCGGTCCCGAGGTGCTGGTAGCCCGGGAGGTCCCGGACCCGGTCGCGGGGCCGGGCCAGGTGGTGGTGCGGCTCGTCGCGGCCGACGTCATCTTTCTCGACACCCTCCTGCGCGGCGGATGGGGCGGCGAGATCTTCCCGCTGCGCCCGCCGTACGTGCCCGGGACGGGCGGCGCGGGCCGGGTCGAGTCCGTCGGGAGCGGGGTGGACCCCGCCTGGGCCGGGCGCCCCGTCGTCGTGCACGGGCCGGGGTACGCCGAGCGGGTGGTCGGCGACCTCGGGGACGTCGTCCCCGTGCCGGACGGCCTGGACCTGACCCAGGCCGCGGCCCTCATGACGGACGGCGTGACCGCGCTGCGGCTGACCCAGCACGCCCCTGCCGGGACCGACGGGGCGCCCTGGGTGCTGGTCGCGGCCGCGGCCGGCGGCGCCGGGTCGCTGGCCGTCCAGATCCTGCGCGACGCCGGGGCACGCGTCGTCGCCGCGGCACGGGGCGAGGCCAAGCTGGCCCTGGCCCGCGAGCTGGGCGCGGAGGTCGCCGTCGACTACTCCGAGCCGGGCTGGGCGGAGCGGGTGCGTGCGGCGACGGGCGGACCGGGCGTCGCGCTGGCCCTGGACGGAGCAGGCGGCGCGCTCGGGGCGGAGGTCTTCGAGACCGTGGCCGACGGCGGCCGGTTCGTCACCTACGGCACCGCCAGCGGCCAGTTCACCGAGATCGACCCGCGGGTCGCCGAGCAGCGCCGGATCGAGGTCATCAACGAGCTGGCCGGCGGCCCGCCCGCACCGGAGCTCGTCCGGTCCCTGCTGGAGCAGGTGCTGAAGCTGGCGGCCGCGGGCCGGATCCGCCCCGCCATCGGCGCGACGTTCCCCCTGTCCGACGCCGCCGCAGCCCACGTCTCGCTGGCCGAGCGCGCGACGGTGGGCAAGTCGCTGCTGCTGACCTGACCGGACCGCCGGAGGCCGGGTCGGCCCCGGCCCCGGCCGCCGGCTGGTGCCACGGCGGGGACGACGCCCCGCCGTCGGGCAGCGAGAATGGACCCGTGCCGCACCCTGACGCCCCCGAGCTGCCCGAGAACCCCCTCGCCCACATCGTCTACTTCGAGCCGCGCATCCCCGGGAACACCGGGTCCGCGATCCGGCTCGCCGCCGTGACGGGGGCGCGGCTGCACCTGGTGGAACCACTGGGCTTCGACCTCTCGGAGGCCAAGCTGAAGCGCGCCGGGCTGGACTACCACGACCTCGCCGTCATGGACGTGCACCCGTCGCTCGACACCGCCCTCGACGCACTGCCCGAGGCCCGGGTGTTCGCGTTCACGACCCGCGCGACCACGCGCTTCACCGACGTCGAGTACCGGCCGGGCGACGTGCTGCTGTTCGGCCCCGAGCCCACGGGCCTGCCGCCCGAGGCGCTGAAGCACCCCCGCGTCACCGACGAGCTGCGCATCCCGATGCTGCCCGGTCGGCGGTCGCTCAACCTGACCAACGCGGCGTCGATCGCGGTCTACGAGGTATGGCGCCAGGCGGGGTTCGCCGAGGGGGCGTGAGACGAGGGTCAAGAGCCTCGATCGATCGCAGAAGTGATACTGAGATTCTCGCAAAAGTGATATCGCGATAATTGGCAGGACGTTCGAGTGGGCTACGCCCGCACCACCAGCACCCGGCCCGGGGCCAGCTCGTACCGCCCGGGCACGACGCCGGGGCTCGCCGGTCCCGCCTGGGCGACCACGGTCACAGGCGGCTCGCCCACCACGCGGTCCGACGTCGGGAACCAGGTGCGGCCCACGCTGACCAGGATCAGCATGCCGTCGATGTGCCCGGCCGGGCTGAACGTCGCCGACCCGTCCGGGTAGCGGCCGATGCCGGCCTCGGTGAGCCGGTCCGCGGCGTCCACGACGTCGGGCACCGCGACGCCCACCTCGCTCACGGACAGCAGGTCGCCCGGCCCGAACGGTTCTGACGGGCTTGGCTGGGTGCCGGGCACGGGCAGGCTCGAGGCCTTCGCCCCCGCGCCGCGTCCGGCACCCAGGTCGCGGGGAAGATCACGGCGCGCGATGACCTCCAGGACGGAGCGGTCCGGTCCCGGGAAGTAGAGCGACCGCGCGTTCCAGGCGTCCTGCGCCTCGAACTCGGTGCGGTCGCCGTCGCTCAGCAGACCGGGCCCCGCCGCCAGGAACGCGCGGGCGGCGTCGAACCGCGCGTCGTCGATCAGGAACGCGTAGTGCTGGTCGCCCGCGGCGTCGGCGTCCTCGCGGAAGCGCAGGACCGTGCGCCCGACGGTGACCTCGACCGCGCCGATCTCCTTGCTGACCGGCAGGCCGAGGACCGTCTCGTAGTACGCGGCGGTCTCTGCGAGCGAGCGGGTCACCGTGTCGACGCTGATGATCTCCATGCGGCCCAGCCAACAACCTCAACAACGGTTGAGGTCAAGCGGATCAGGAGATCCCGAGGTGCACCAGCAGGGCGTCGTCGAGCGCCGCCTGCTCGTCGGTGGACAGCTTGCCGACGCGGTTGACCAGGCGGCTCATGTCGACCGCCCGCACCTGCTCGGCCTGCGCCTTGGAGTCGACCGCGAGCCCCGAGCCCCGCTTCGAGACCAGCACCTGGAACGAGAGCACGCGCTTCACGTTGCTCGTCAGCGGCACGACGGTCAGGACGCCACGGCCGAGTCGCCGGGCTGCCGCGTTGTACGCGTCGTTCGACACGATGACGACGGGCCGGACCTTGTTCGCCTCGGAACCGCGCACCGGGTCGAGGTCCGCGTACCAGACCTCACCGCGATACATCGGACTCCAGGCCGTCGGCGACCGTCACGTCCCAGACCTCGGCCTCACCCGAGTCGTACCACTCGGAGATGGCCTGTTCGGCTTCCAGCGTGAGCGCCATCTGCCGCAGGGCGCCGATCGCCTCGTGGACACCGGCGGACCGCGAGCCGAGCCCGTTGTCCACCACGTAGTCGTCCAGGAACCGCAGGTCCTGTTCCGGAATGCTCACACTCACCTTCATACCTTCGATCCTACCCTGGGTGATGGATCCCGGACCAGAGGTAGCACTCTTCGTGCTACGCCAGCAGCCAGGAAGCAGCGCGGCGCAGGAGCTCCTGGTGCCCCTCCGACTCGAAGGAGCGGACGTCGTGGCCCAGCCCCGAGTAGGCGCTGCGGCCGCCGTGCGCCTCGTTGACCCAGACGACGGGGTGCGGCTTGCCGTCGTCGTCCAGGGTGGTGCCGAGCACGCGCGTCTCCGGCGCGACGCTCAGGCGGCAGTACCGCTCGTCGAAGGCCTCGACCGCGCGCAGGTCGTCGGTGACCGGGTGGCCCTGGACCAGCTCGAAGCGGGCGGTGCCGATCGGCGGGTGCATCGACTCGCCGGGGATCCAGCGGCCCCCGAGCACCGCCGCCCAGTCGGGCGCGTCGTAGAAGGTGTTCGCGGCCTGGTGCAGCCCGAGCACGGCGCCCCCGGCCCGCGCCCAGCCGGACAGCCGGTCGTGGACGGGTCGCCAGTCGTCGTCGGACCCGTCGAAGTCGGCGTCGCGGCGGCCCGTGCCGCCGTTGACGACCAGCAGGTCCATGGAGTCCAGGTCGTCCAGCGCGTCGCGGAACAGCCCGCGTACCTCGACGGCCCCCAGCTCACCGAGGATCCCGGCGGCCACGTGCGACGTCGCCGCGTGGTCGTGCCAGGGGTCCTCGTAGCGTCCACGGCCGGAGAGGATGAGGATGCGGCGTTGCGTCATGCGCCCGATCCTGCCATCTAGGCCATGGGCACCGAGCGTAGGGTCAGTCGCCGGAACAGCGCTCATGCCGCGACGATCCCTACGTTCGACGGCGGCTCGCCTATGGGGTGAACACGAGCTTGCCGCGGGCGGCGCCCGTGGCCAGGCGGCGGAACGCCGCCTGCACCTCGTCCAGGCCGTAGCGGCGGTCGACGACGGGCCGCACGGCGCCCGAGGCGAGCAGCGCCGCCAGCTCGTCCAGGTCCGCCCGCCGGTTCGGGTGCCAGGCGAACGTGCCCATCCGGGTCCCGGTCAGCCTGCCGACCACCGGGCCGAGCAGCGCCTTCTCCGCGAAGGACCCGATGCGCCGCGCGATCAGCACGTACCGGCCGCCCGGCGCGAGGCAGCGGCGCAGCGCGACGAGGGACCGGGTGTCGGCGATGTCCAGCACCACGTCGAACCGCCGGCCGGAACGCGTGACGTCGTCCTGGCGGTAGTCGAGCACCTCGTCCGCGCCCACCTCCCGGAGCAGGTCCAGCTTGTCCCCGTGGTCGACGGCGGTGACCACCGCGCCGCGCGCCTTGGCGATCTGCACCGCGAACGGCCCCACGCAGCCGCCCGCGCCGTTGACCAGCACCCGCTCGCCGGCCCGGACCGGCCCCGCGGCGCGCAACCCCTGGAGCGCGAGCGAGCCCGAGTGCGGCACCGTGGCGGCGTCCTCGAACGAGACCTGGTCCGGGAGCGGGGCGAGGGCCGACGCCGGGACGCACACCCGGTCGGCCAGCGATCCCTGGCCGCTGTCGAAGAGGTCGGCCCAGACGCGGTCGCCGGGGCGCAGGCCGGTTGCGTCCGCACCGACGCGCTCGACCGTCCCGGCCACGTCGAGCCCGACCCTGAGGTTCGCCGGGCGCACCAGGCCCGTGGCCAGGCGGGCGAGGCGCGGCCTACCTAGCAGGTGGTCGACGTCGGCCATGTTCAGCGATGCGGCCTCGACCCGGACGACCGCCTCGCCCGGGCCCGGCTCGGGCGCGTCGAGCGTGGTGACCCGCAGGACGTCGGCCGCCCCGTACCGGTCGCGGACGACGGCCCTCACGCCGTGCCGCCCGTCTCGGTCGTGCCCGTGCCGGCCGTGCTGGACGCGCCCTCCGTGCCCGTCGCGCCGACCGGCGCGCGGCGCAGCGCGAGGAAGTCGGTGACCTTGAAGAGCCGCGCGACCCGCCGGTCCGCCCCGCTCAGGTAGGGCAGCGCCTCGGCCGGCTCGACGATCTCCGGGGTCACCACGTAGGCCCGCCCGTCGACCAGCAGCTCCGCGGAACCGGCCGCCCGGACGTTGCGCAGCCAGTCCACGCCGGTGCCGTACGGCAGGTAGACGAGGAAGTCGTCGTCCATCGGGTACACGCCGATCGGCGTCGCGTACCGCACCCCGGACCTGCGCCCGACGTGCCGGATCAGGTCGTTGGACGAACCGGCCTTCCCCGCGTCCCGCAGCGTCCGGCGGTTGGTGACCCGGCGGTTGAACCGGCGGACGACCGCGAGGCCTCGCCGGTTCTTGGTGCGCATGACCAGCACCAGTGCCACGAACGCGGCGAGCCCCAGCACGAGAAGAGCCCCTACCGCCCACAGGATCCAGCTCCACATGACGCACCGCCTTCCGGAGGAGGCTTACGGCGTAAGCCTTACGTCGTAAGGTAGGACCGTCCCCAGGCTCCGTCAAGGGTTCACGGACGTAGGATCGCGAGACCATGACTTCCCCGCAGACCACAGGCACACCACCACGGACCGCACTCACCCGCGCCCGGGTGCTGGAGTCGGCGGTCGCCCTGGCGGACCGGGACGGCCTCGGGTCACTCACCATGCGGAGCCTGGCCCGCGAGGTCGGCATCGAGGCCATGTCGCTCTACCACCACGTCGCCAGCAAGGAGGACCTGCTGGACGGCGTGGTGGACGTCGTCGCGGCGGAGATCCAGGACGCGGTCGCCCTGCTCGACCCGCTGCCGGACGACGCGCCCCCGTCGGCCTGGAAGCCCGCGATGCGCCGGCAGATCCTCACGGCGCGCGCGGTGCTGCTGCGCCACCCCTGGGCGTCGACCGTCCTGGAGTCCCGGACGTCGTTCAGCCTGCACATCGTCCGGTACTGCGACTCGCTGCTGGGGCTGATGCGGCGCGGCGGCTTCTCCTGGGACCTGGTGCACCACGCGATGCACGCCCTGGGCAGCCGCGCGTTCGGGTTCTCCCAGGAGCTCTTCGAGCCCGACGGCGCGACCGCGGGCTCGGCCGCCGACGGCGGAGCCAGGGAGGGCGCCGACGACGAGGCGACCGCGATGCTCCAGCAGATGGCCGACCAGGTGCCGCACATGGTGCAGATGCTCGCCGAGGTGGCCCACGACGAGCCGGGCGCCACCCTGGGCTGGTGCGACGACCAGACCGAGTTCGAGTTCGGCCTCGACCTGATCCTCGACGGGCTCGACCGGCTGGCCGGGCGCGGGGCCTGACGCCGCCGGCGCCCGGCGCCGGAGGTCAGCGCAGCGGGTCGAACGGCCGGATCTCCTCCGGCGTCTCCCCCGTCGTGATCTGAGTCGCCAGCGCGCGGCCCGTGGCCGGGCCCAGCACCATGCCCCACATGCCGTGGCCGCCGGCCACGTAGACGCCGGGCGCCGCCGTCAGGCCCACGAGCGGCAGACCGTCCGGCGTCACCGGCCGGGAGCCCACCCACTCGTCTGTGCGCGAGTCCAGGTCGACGCCGTCGAACAGCCCCCGGACCGAGTTCACGATGGCCCGGATGCGGCGCGGCTGGAACGGCTCGTCGGGCCCGCGGAACTCCATGGTCCCGGCGATCCGCAGCCGCCCCTGGTACGGGGTGCAGGCCACGCGGCGGGCGGGGAAGTAGACCGGGTGGTCGATCGGCGGGCCCGAGACGGGCACGCTGAACGAGTACCCGCGCCCGGCCTGCACCCGCGTGCGGACGCCGAGCTGCCGCGTCAGGTCCGGGAGCCATGCGCCCGTGGCGACCACGACGGCGTCGGCCCGCAGTGGGTCGTGGCCCGCCACGTGCACCTCGGAACCGCCGTCGGGCAGCGGCCGGACCTCCGTGACGCGGGCGTCCGTGAGCACCTTCGCGCCCCGCGCGCTGACCGACGTCGCCAGCGCCTGCACGTACGGGCCGGGCTCGATGTACCGCTGCCCGTCCAAGTTCCAGATCTCCTTGACGGCCCGGGAGAGGTGCGGCACGCGCACGCCGTCGGGCAGCCGGGACAGCCGGACCTCCTGGCCGGCCCGGGCCACGCCCCGCAGCTCGTGCACGAACGGGCGCGACTGATGCTCCCGCTCGAACCCCACCACCCAGGGACTCGGGTACGACGTCGCGTGCACGCCGCCGGACTCGAGCTCGTCGTACGCGTCGAGCGCCACGCGGTCGATCGGCGTCAGAGCCGCCATCGCGCGCTGCCACGCGGACGGCGTCGCGTGCGTCATGAACCGCGCGACGAAGCCCCAGAGCGCCCGGTCGAAGCGGAACGGCACGCTGAGGGCGGCGTCGGGGTCGAGCATCGCCTTCGGGCCGTACGCCCAGAGCGACGGGTCGGCCAGCGGCATGGCCATGCCGGGCGTGAGCCAGCCGGCGTTGCCCCAGGAGGAGCCGGCAGCGACGCCGTGCCGGTCGAGGACCGTCACCTCCACGCCACGTTCCTGCAGGTGCCAGGCGGTGGACAGGCCGACCATGCCGGCCCCGACGACGATCACGGACTTGGTCTCGGTCACGCTGGTGCTCCTTCTCGCGAGTGCAGTACCTCTCAGTACCCCTCCCCGTCGAGCGGCGACCCCCTCATCGTCCACCGGACGGGTCGATTCGGCGCGACGGCCTCGTGAAGTGCGGTGGAACTCGGGGTGTGGAGCCGCCGACGAGGTAGGCCGAGCCCCGCCGCCCGGCAGTCGTGCCGGGTCGGCGGGGCTCGGCCCGGCGGATCTGGCCGCTCAGCCCAGCGGACGGGCCAGGGGCTCGATCGCCGCGATCTCGTCCGCGGACAGGGGGCCCGCCGCGAGCGCCGCGACGTTGTCCTCGAGCTGCGCCACCGACGAGGCGCCGATGAGCGCCGACGTCACGCGCTCGTCCCGCAGCACCCAGGCGAGCGCGAGCTGCGCGAGCGTCTGGCCGCGGCCGGCGGCGATGTCGTTGAGCGCCTTGGCCCGGCCGAGGTAGTCCTCGGTGAGCGCCCGGTCGGAGAGGAACGGCGAGTCGGAGCGCGCGGCCCGCGACCCGGCCGGGGCGGCTCCGGCGAGGTACTTGCTGGTCAGCAGGCCCTGCTGGAGCGGGGAGAACACGATGGTCCCGACGCCCAGCTCGCCGACGACGTCGAGCAGCGACTCGCTCTGCACGCCGTCGTACCCGTCCTCGTGCGCGGGGTTCTCGATGTGCCGGTTGAACATCGAGTAGGACGGCTGGTGGATGAGCAGCGGCACGCCCAGGTCGCCGAGGATGCGCGCGGCGTCGCGGGTGCGCGCCGGCGAGTAGTTGGAGACGCCCACGTACAGGGCCTTGCCCTGCTGGACCGCGGAGGCGAGCGCGCCCATGGTCTCCTCGAGCGGGGTCGAGGGGTCGGGTCGGTGGTGGTAGAAGACGTCGACGTAGTCGACGCCCATCCGGGTCAGCGACTGGTCGAGGCTGGCCAGCAGGTACTTGCGCGAGCCGTGGTCGCCGTAGGGCCCGGGCCACATGTCGTAGCCGGCCTTGGTGGAGAGGACCAGCTCATCGCGGTACGGCTTGAGGTCGGCGGCGAGGTGCCGACCGAAGTTCGCCTCGGCCGCCCCGTAGGACGGGCCGTAGTTGTTCGCGAGGTCGAAGTGCGTGACGCCCAGGTCGAGCGCGCGGCGCAGGATGGCGCGCTGCGTGTCGAACGGGCTGGTGTCGCCGAAGTTGTGCCAGAGCCCCAGGGACAGCGCGGGCAGGTCAAGACCCGAGCGGCCGGTGCGGCGGTACTGCATGGTGTCGTAACGGTCCTCTGCTGCGAGGTACCGGGATGCGAGAGGCATACGGCCATCGTGGCACGGGAAACCTGTGCGTCCGGACCACGGTTCCCTGCCATGATGCGCGTCATGCCCGCACAGATCTTCGACCTGGTCGTCCGCCGGACGTGGCGCGTCCCCCGCACGGAGGTCTCGGCCGGTGACGCCGCCTCGGTCGCCCGGCGGTTCGACGGCGTGCTCCTCACCTCGGGTTTCAAGGCGTCCGGTCGCCTGCTGGGCTACCTGGGCGGGCTGGCGCCGCAGGACGCGCGGCTAGTGGCCGTGCGGACGCTCGCCGTCGTGGGTGAGGCGCTCGGCGACCACGTGCGGCACAACGCGTACTTCAAGGATTTTCCCGCGAACGTGCCGGACACCGACGACTTCTGGGTCTCGGCACTGGAGGACGCGCTGCGTGGCACGCCGCAGGAGGGGCAGGCGGCGGAGCTCCTGACCCGCGGACCGGTCGACCTGCTCGGGCTGCCGCGTTACGGCCGCTACCAGCACACCTACGAGGAGATGGTCGCGGCGCACGACGCGTTCCTCCCGGCCCTGGGCGACCGGCGCACGGTGCTCGACGTCGGCGGCACGCTCGACGAGGAGGCTCACCGGCTGTACCTGCACCTCGCGGGCAGCACGACGCCGCTGTCGGACACCGACCTCGCCGCACTCACGCTGCTGGCCGGGCACTGCGGGGGCATGGCGCAGCCCGCGGTGGTTCCCCTGCGGTCGGCGCGCGCGATCGTCAACGCCACGCACGTCCTGTACGGCCGCGAGCCCGAGGTCGACACGGTCACCGACGTCCTGCGGCTGGCCTGCGCGCTGTCCGGCGGGGACGTGACGCTGGAGACCGCAACCAGGTTCCGGTCGCTGCCCCGGCCGGTCCGGCGCGTGCTGCTGGGCGCGCTCGACCGTGTGGTGGCGGCGTCGCCCGCGAAGCTCGGTGACGTCGCGGCGCACCGGGAGGCGTGGAAGCGGCTCGGCGAGCGGCTGCACCCGCACGAGCACGGGGCCCTGTCGTCGGCCGCCCGGGTGTTCGCGGTCGCCCGCGGGGACGAGGACGCGCCGTCGCTCGCCGCCCGGGTCGAGCGCTCGCTCGCGACCGGCGCGCGGGACGACGCCCTGCGCCTGCTCTCGGCGTCCCCCGGGACGCTGGTCCGGCGGGTCGACCACCTGCTGCGGTCGGCGTCCGACGAGGCAGAGGCCGCCGCCGTCGTCGACGCGGTGGAGCGGACGCTGCCGTCCGTTTCCGGCCGGGTCGTGCTCGGGCTGCGCGAGCACCTGGAGAACCGGCGCCGGGCGGACGGCGACCGGCGCGTCTTCGTCAACCGGCAGGGCGGCGCGTGGGCCGTGCCCGACGAGCGCGCGGGCCTGCCCGCGGACGCCCTGGCGGCACTTGCCCGGGCGTGCGACGCCGAGGTGCTCCGCCGGGTGCCGAGGCAGCAGGACCTGGTCGTCGAGCCCGACTTCCTCGACGTGGCCCTCCCCCTGTCCGCGCGGGCCCGGCCGGACGGCGCCGGGGTGCTGCCCCGCGGTTCGCGCACCCGGGTGTCCGGAGAGCTGCTGCGGTTCTTCGTGCACTGGCGGCAGCAGAGCGCCGACACGGACCTCGACCTCTCGTGCCTCCTGCTGGACCGCGACTTCGCCGACGCCGAGCACGTGTCGTGGACCCGGCTGCGCGGCGGCGGCTTCGTGCACTCCGGCGACCTCACCGAGGCCCCGGAGGGCGCCACGGAGTTCGTCGACGTGAGGCTGTCCGGGATCCGGCGGGACGTCGTCGTGCCGGAGGTGCACGTCTACTCCGGCGAGGGGTTCGACCAGGTCGCCGAGGGGTTCTTCGGGTTCATGACCCGCGCCGTCGCCCAGGCGGGGCTGCCGTTCGAGCCGGCGACGGTCCGCCTGAAGTCCGACCTGGCCGGCTCCGGCAAGGTCGCGGTCCCGGCGGCCTTCCTGCGGGCCGACGACGGCTGGGAGGCGCTCTGGCTGCACCTGAACCTCCGCGGGAGGTCGAGGTTCAACACCGTGGAGGGGCACCGCGTCACCACGACGACGCTGGTCAGGGACATCGCGGCGCGCCGGTACCTCACGGTGCGCTACCTGGTGGACCTGCTCCGCGCCGACGGTGTGAAGGTGCACCACGAGGTGCCGCAGGGTGCGGGGCCGGTGACCTACCTCGGGTTCGGCGCCCCGGAGGAGCTGCCGGAGGGCTCGCGCGTGGTCACGCCGCAGAACCTGCTCGACCTGGTGCCCGCCTGACGTCTAGGGTGTCGCCGGGCGAGGCCATGCGGCGGCTTCCTTCTCACTCTTGGATGAACCTAGTCGCCGCGCTCTCCTCGCCCGCCTACTTGCCCGACGTCGATGACGGGCGTCGACCACAGCAGTTGCTGCCAGGACGGCCGTGCTCCTGGCAGCAACTGCTGTGGTCAACGGATCTGGCCCCGTCGGGTCAGCCGGCAGCGGGTCAGCAGTAGAGGTTGCCGCCCGGGTCGACGCCGAGGGCGCTCGTGAAGCGCAGGTAGGTGTCCACGCGGCTCTGCACCTGGGCGGGGTTGCCGCCGTTGCACTCGATCGAGCCGTTGATGCTGCGGATCGTCTCGCCGAACCCGGCGCCGTTGACGATGGCGTTGTGCGGCGTCATGGTGCCCGGACCGTTCTGGGTGTTCCAGTACCAGAGGCCGGTCTTCCAGGCGATCGCCGAGTTCGTCGAGACCAGGCTCGGGTTGTTCAGCAGGTCGATGCCGAGCGCGTCGCCCGCGGCCTTGTAGTTGAAGTTCCAGCTGAGCTGGACGGGTCCGCGGCCGTAGTACTGGTCGTTGCCGGCCGGGCAGCCGTACGGCTGGGACGTGTCGCAGTAGTGCGGGTAGTTCGCCGTGTTCTGCTCGACGACGTAGACCAGCCCGCCGGTCTCGTGCGAGACGTTGGCGAGGAACGCCGCCGCCTCCCGCTTCTGCACGGTCTCGCTGCCGCTGTTGGCGAACCCGGGGTACGCGCTGAGCGCGTCGACGAGCCCGGCGTAGGTGTAGAACGAGTTCCGGTTGGGGAAGAACGAGTTGAACTGGGCCTGGCTGACCGGGAAGTCCTCGGCGCCCGGCGGGTCGACCGGCGGCTCGCCGCCGTCGCAGGTACCGGTCCGCTCCCAGACGCCCCACTCGCCGGTGGTGCCGGGCGTCTCGCCCTGCGTCCACCACTTGGCGCGCCACGAGGCGCCGGCGTGGGTCACCAGGCTGCCGCCCACGTAGACGGCACTGCTGCTCCAGGCGGCAGCGCTGCAGCTGGCGACCGCGGCGGGCGCGGCCGTATCGGCGGCGGGTGCGGCCGAGCCGGGGACTGCGACGACCCCCGTCGTCAGGAGTGCGGCGACAAGGGTTGCGACAAAGAGCGGTACGCGACGAGCTCTCACGGGGAACCACCTCGATTCGGGTCCTGGGCCGTCGTCGACACCGACGACCGATTTGTTCAGGAACCTAGCAAGATGCTCCCAGCCGGGTCGTGAGGGATTCCCACACGGGTACCCGTACGTCCGGGGCCTCGGGTGGGGGCGTCGGGCCACGTGCAACCTGTGAGCCCATGTGACTTCGGTCGGCTGTATTCAGATCGGTCGGTCAATTGACCGGTCTCAAGACAACCGACCGAAGTCAGGACCTGAGCGGGCAGGGTGCCTCAGCCAGGCCCGTCCACTCACGCCGAGTCGCGGACCACCAGGATCGGCTCGAAGATCGCCGAGCGCACCGCCGGCTCGTCGGCGTCGATCTGCTCCAGCAGCATCCGCGCCATCTCCTCCGCCATCTTCTCCACGGGCTGGCGCACCGTCGTCAGGCGAGGGCGCGCCTGCACCGCCACGGGGCTGTCGTCGAAGCCGACGATCGCGACGTCGTCGGGCACGCGCCGCCCCTGGGACTGGAGCACGTGGATCGCGCCCTGGGCCATGAGGTCGTTCGACACGAAGACGCCGTCCAGGCCCGGCGACGCGGCGAGCAGCTCCGCCATCGCGGACTCCCCGCTCTCGAACGTGAACGAGCCCGCCACGCTCGGGACGAACGCGTGCCCGCGCCGTGCCGCGGCGTCCCGGAAGCCGTCGAGCCGGTCCCGCGCGGACGGGACGTCGAGCGGCCCGGAGATGACGCCGAGCGTGCGGCAGCCACGGTCGAGCAGGTGGTTCGCGGCCAGGCGGGCGCCGTCGGCGTTGGCGAGGTCCACGTAGCTGGCCGGGATCGCGTGGCCCGGCCGGGCGAACAGCACGATGGGGCGGCCGGTGCCGATGAGTTCCTCCGGCAGCGGGTCGTCGGCGTAGGTGGAGACCAGCAGGGCGCCGTCGGCGTTCCCGAACCGCAGGTAGGACGTGACCTGGCCGCGGGTCTGCGCGTCGTCGGCGAACATGAGGACCGGGTGCACGTCGTGGGGTCGCAGGGTCCGCACCAGGGAGCCGACCACCCGGCCGAAGAACGGGTCGGAGAAGACGCCGGACAGGTCGAGCTCGCCCTCGGGGTCGGCGTCCGCGCCCGAGATCACGACGGCGACCGTGCCCGTCCGGCGCGTGACCAGGGACCGCGCGGCCCGGTTCGGCACGTAGCCGGTCTCGGCGACGGCCTCCAGCACGACCTCCTGGACCGCGGGCGCGACCTTGCGCTTGCCGTTGATGACCCGGGACACGGTCGCGCGGGAGACGCCGGCGACCTTCGCCACGTCCTCCAGGGTCGGCGCCGCGCGCCGCAGATCCTTGCTCACAGGCCGACGGTAACAGAGTAAGAGCGCTCTCCCACGGAGGCAGCGCGGATGAGATCCGGGCGGCGTGGCGCCGGGCCGCCGTCGAGCCAAGCACCTGCTAACCGCTCTATCACTGGGAAAATAGCGCCAAGAAGCAGACGAAAATCAGCGCCCGAACCCTTGACGGTCCACCAAGAGCGGGTCAAGGATGGGCGGCGTAAGAGCGCTCTCCCAACTCGCGGCGCACCGGAGCGACGCGAGCGCAGGCTCAACGACGAACCGCGCCCCGGCCGCCGCACCTGGCCGACGAGCGGACGGAGAGGACCACCATGACCACCACCGGATCACCCGGCGCCCGGACGCGACGGCTCAGGCGCGGGGCACGCGCCGGGGCCGCCACCCTGGCGACCGGCCTGCTCGCCGCGGCGGCGCTCGTCGCGCCCGCCGCCTCGGCGCCTGCGGCACCAGCCCCCGCGGCACCAGCGCCCGCAGCACCCGCGCCCGCAGCACCCGCACCGGCCGCCGCGCAGGCGGACCCGGTCCTGCTGTCGCAGGGCCGGACAGCCACCGCCTCCTCCGTGGAGAACCCCGACTACACACCCGCGAGCGCCGCCGTCGACGGCGACCTGACGACCCGGTGGGCCAGCGAGTTCAGCGACCCGCAGTGGATCCGGGTCGACCTGGGCCGCTCGGCCACCCTGGACCACGTCGAGCTGGTCTGGGAGTCGGCGTACTCGAAGAGCTACCAGTTCCAGGTCTCGGCCGACGGGTCTTCCTGGTCCACCGTGTACTCGACCACCTCAGGCGACGGCGGCACCGACACCTTCGACGTCGACGGCACGGCGCGGTACGTGCGCCTGCTCTCGACCGCGCGCTCGGGCGGCTACGGCAACTCGCTGTGGGAGCTGCGGGTCTTCGGCGCGGCCGGCGGCAGCACCGACCCGGGCGACCCCGGCGACCCGGACTACGTGAACCCCGGCCACCCGAACGTGCCGGTCCGGGACTCCGGCGCGAGCACCGTCGAGGTGGTGGGCGGCGACGGCGCCTGGGACCTGGAGGTGGACGGGCAGCCGTACACGGTCCGCGGCTTCACGTGGGGCCCGGCGTTCAGCACGGCCGACCACTACATGCCGACACTCACGGCGATGGGCGCCAACACGATCCGCACCTGGGGCACCGGGGCAGACACCCGCCAGCTCCTCGACTCGGCCGCCGCGCACGACGTCCGCGTGGTGATGGGCTTCTGGCTGCTGCCCGGCGGCGGTCCCGGGTCCGGCGGCTGCATCGACTACCGCACGGACACGAGCTACAAGTCGACGACCAAGGCCGACATCCTCGCCCAGGTCGCGGCGTACAAGGACCACCCGGGCGTGCTCATGTGGAACATCGGCAACGAGTCGCTCCTGGGCCTGCAGAACTGCTACTCGGGCACGGAGCTGGAGGCGATCCGCAACGCGTACGCGGCCTTCGTCAACGAGGTCAGCGTGGCCGTGCACCAGGCCGACCCGAAGCACCCGACCACCAGCACCGACGCGTGGGTGGGCGCCTGGCCGTACCTGGAGCGCAACGCCCCGGACCTGGACCTGCTGTCGGTCAACGCGTACGGCGACCTGTGCAACGTGCCAGCGGCCTGGGAGGCCGGCGGCTACGACCGGCCGTACATCATCACCGAGGGCGGCGCGGCGGGTGAGTGGGAGGTGCCGGACGACGCGAACGGCGTCCCGGACGAGCCCACCGACCTGGAGAAGGAGCAGGCCTACGTGGACTCGTGGCGCTGCCTGCGGGAGCACGACGGCGTCGCGCTGGGCGCCACGTTCTTCCACTACGGCATCGAGGGCGACTTCGGCGGCGTCTGGTTCAACGTCCTCCCGGGCGACAACAAGCGCCTCGGCTACTACTCGATCGCACGGGCCTGGGGCGTCGACACGTCCGGGATGAACACCCCGCCGCGCATCACCGCGATGAACGTGGCGGGCGCGACGGCGGTGTCCGCGGGCGAGGAGTTCACCGTGAGCGTGGACGTGACCGACCCCGACGGCGACCCGATCGACGCCAACGTGATGCTGAACAGCAAGTACGTCAACAACGCGGGCGGCATCGCGCAGGCCGACTTCGACCAGACGGCGCCCGGCACGTTCCGGGTCACGGCGCCCGAGATGCTCGGCGTCTGGAAGGTCTACGTGTTCGCCGAGGACGGCCACGGCAACGTGGGCGTGGAGACGAGGTCGTTCCGCGTCGTAGCGCCCCCGGTGGACGGGACGAACATCGCGCGCGGCAAGACCGCCACGGCGTCGAGCTTCGACCCGTGGAACGGCGACTGGACGCCGGGCCGCGCCGTCGACGGCGACGCCGCCACGCGGTGGGCCAGCGAGTGGGGCCCGACCGCCTGGTACCAGGTGGACCTGGGCTCGGTGCAGTCGTTCGACCACGTGCAGCTCGTCTGGGAGACGGCCTACGGCAAGTCCTACCAGGTGCAGACGTCGAACGACGGGAGCACCTGGACCACGGTACGCACGGTGACGGGCGGCAACGGCGGCGTCGACAGCCTGGACGTGGCCGGTACGGGCCGGTACGTGCGGCTCAACCTCACCGAGCGCGGCACGGAGTGGGGCTACTCGCTGTACGAGGTCGGCGTCTACCAGCAGTGAGCACGGCAGTGACGGGTCAGCAAGGCACACCACCACCGAAGGAGGAACCATGCGCACAGCACTCAGCACGCCACGCGGCTCCGCACCACGCGGCCGCACACCCGGCGGCCGCAGACCTCGCAGCCTCTCGCCCCGGATCATGGGCGGCCTGGCCGCCACCGCACTGCTCGCCTCGACCCTGAGCGCGGCGGGCGCGATCGGCGCCACCACCGCCGTCGCCGATCCGAACACCCTGCTCTCGCAGGGTGCGCTCACGGCGGCGTCCAGCTCGGAGTCCGGCGGCCTCGGGCCGCGGTTCGCGGTCGACGGCGACCGCACCACCCGCTGGGCAAGCGCCCCCACGGACGACGAGTGGATCCGGGTCGACCTGGGCCGGTCGTACGCGCTCGACCACGTGGCCCTGGAGTGGGAGGCCGCGTACGGCGCGGCGTTCACGCTCCAGGTCTCGTCCGACGCCCAGAACTGGACCACCGTCGTGACCGAGGGCGCCGGGACCGGCGGCACCGAGGTCTACGACATCACCGCGACCGGCCGGTACGTGCAGCTCGTGGGCACCGCCCGCGGCACCGGCTACGGCTACTCGCTCCTGGAGCTCCAGGTGTTCGGCGACGGCGAGGCCGGCGGGCCGGAGGACCCGCCGCCGTTCCCCGGCGACGAGGTGACGCACCACGAGTTCCAGGCGAACTGCGAGTTCTCGCACTTCCTGCCGGACGACTCGATCGTGTACCCGAACCAGCCGGGCCGCTCGCACCTGCACACCTTCATCGGCAACCGCTCGACGGACGCGTTCACCACGCCGACGAGCCTGAACGCGATGCCGGAGAGCACCTGCACGGTGCCGCAGGACCACTCGGCCTACTGGTTCCCCGCCATCACCAAGGGCGGCGTGCCGGTCGAGCCGAACATCCCCATGACCGTCTACTACAAGTCGGGCATCGACGACTACCAGGACGTGGTCCCGTTCCCGGAGGGCCTCCAGTTCGTGACCGGCGACATGATGGCCACGGTCGAGGAGTTCCGCACCGCGCCGGGCGCCGTCGAGGGCTGGGAGTGCGGCGACATCTCCAAGAGCTGGGAGATCCCGGCCCACTGCCCCGAGGGCACGCAGCTCAACATCCGGTATCAGGCACCGAGCTGCTGGGACGGGATGCACCTGACGCCGGAGGAGTCGGCGCACATGGGCCACGGCTCGCACATGGCGTACCCCGAGGCGGGCCAGTGCCCCATGAGCCACCCGGTCGCGGTGCCGATGCTGGAGTTCAAGATCGCGTGGCCCGTCAGCGGCGACATGTCCGACGTCGCGCTCGTGAGCGGGTCCGACCAGTCGTGGCACTACGACTTCGTGAACGCCTGGGACCCCGAGGTGCTGCGCCGGCTGGTGGAGCACTGCATCAACGGCGGCCTGCAGTGCAACCCGCGCGGCTACGACCTCTACAAGCCGCACCGCGGCACCGTGCTCGACGAGAACTACGAGCTCGTGCCCGAGACCACGGCCGCATCCACGGCCGCACGCGAGGAGGTGGCCTCATGAGGGCGGGCCGGGTCTGGCTGGCGGCCGCGGCGGTCGCGGCCTGCGTCGCGGCTCCGCTGACGGCGGCGGCCGCGCCGGCACCGGCCGGGTCGGCATCGGCGTCGAGCGGCGCCCCGGCGTCGGGCCTCGCGTCCGGCCCGGACCGCGCGGCGGCCGCCGCCTGCGGCACCACGAACGCGGCCCTCGGGCGGACGGCGACGGCGTCGTCCACGGAGGGGCCGTTCGGCGCGGCCTCCGCCGTCGACGGCGACCCCGGCACGCGCTGGGCCAGCGAGTTCAGCGACCCGCAGTGGATCCGCGTCGACCTCGGATCGGTACAGGACCTGTGCCGGATCGAGCTGTCCTGGGAGGCCGCGTACGGCAAGGGGTTCCGGATCGAGGCGTCCGACGACGGCACCACCTGGCGCACCCTGAAGACGGTGACGAACGGGACCGGCGGCAACCAGTCGCTCGACGTCGCCGGATCGGGCCGGTACGTGCGGCTCACCGGCACGGAGCGCGGCACCGGGTACGGCTACTCGCTCTGGGAGCTCAAGGTGTTCACGGGCGACGGCGGCACCGTGCCCGGCGACCCGATCCCGGGCGGCGGCGACCTCGGGCCGAACGTGCACGTCTTCGGCCCGGACACGCCGACGGCCGAGGTTCAGGCGGCGGTCGACGCCGTCTACGACCAGCAGGAGGCGGACCAGTTCGGCGACGGGCGGCACCAGTTCCTCTTCGAGCCGGGCACCTACCCGGTACACGTCAACTCCGGTTTCCACACCTCGATCTCCGGCCTCGGGACGAGGCCCGACGACGTGAACATCACCGGCGGCGTCTGGGCCGACGCCGAGTGGTTCGAGGGCAACGCCACGCAGAACTTCTGGCGTTCGGTCGAGAACCTCGCGGTGACGCCGTCGGGCGGGGACATGCGGTGGGCCGTGTCGCAGGCGGCACCCATGCGCCGCGTGCACGTCAAGGGCAACCTCATGCTGCACTCGTCGCGGTACGGCTGGGCTTCCGGCGGGTACATCGCCGACTCCGTGGTCGACGGCGAGGTCCGCGCCTGGACCCAGCAGCAGTGGTACACCCGCGACTCGACGCTCACGGGCGGCTGGGCCGGGACGCTGTGGAACATGGTGTTCTCCGGCGTGAAGAACGCCCCGCCGACGTCGTTCCCGGAACCCGCGGTGACCACCCTGGACACCACGGGCACCATCCGCGAGAAGCCGTACCTCTACCTCGACGGGGACGACTACGCGGTGTTCGTGCCGTCGGCCCGGTCGGGCACGCGCGGCGCGACCTGGGACGGCGCCACGACGTCGGGCACCTCGATCCCGCTCGACGACTTCTACGTGGCCCGGCCCGGGGACTCCGCGGAGCGGATCAACCAGGCCCTCGACCAGGGCCTGCACCTGCTGCTCACGCCCGGCTTCTATGAGACGACGGGGACGATCGAGGTGGACCGCGCCGACACCGTCGTGCTCGGTCTGGGGTACGCCACGATCGTGCCGACGGCGGGCCAGACGGCGATGCGCGTGGGCGACGTCGACGGCGTCCGCGTGGCGGGCGTGCTGTTCGACGCCGGCGCGGCCGAGTCGCCGTCCATGCTCACCGTGGGCACCGCGGGGTCGACGGCAGACCACGCGGACGACCCGATCTCGCTGCACGACGTGTTCGTCCGCGTGGGCGGCGCACACGCCGGCCGGGTGGACCAGGCGATCGTGGTCAATGCCGACGACACGATCGTGGACCACATCTGGTCGTGGCGCGGCGACCACGGCGACGGCATCGGCTGGGACGTGAACACCGCGCGCAACGGGCTGGTGGTCAACGGCGACGACGTGGACGGGTACGGGCTCTTCGTGGAGCACTACCAGGAGTACAACACCCTGTGGACCGGGGAGCGCGGCCGCACGATCTTCTACCAGAACGAGCTGCCGTACGACCCGCCGAACCAGGCGGCGTGGAACCACGACGGGGTCCGGGGCTGGGCGGCGTACAAGGTCGCGGACGGCGTGACGCAGCACGAGGCGTGGGGGCTGGGATCGTACTGCGTGTTCACCTCGGACGCGTCGATCACGTCGGACAACGGGTTCGAGGTGCCGGTCACGCCGGGCGTGCGGATGCACTCGCTGCTCACCGTGTCGCTGGGCGGCGTGGGCACGTACGAGCACGTGATCAACGGCGTCGGGCCGCGCGCGGCGGGCACGGAGACGATCCCGGCGAAGGTGGTGAGCTACCCGTAACCACCAGGAACGTGTCAGACGCTCAGGTCCCTCGGGGGACCTGAGCGTCTGACACGTGCGGGAGGGGTCAGGTGACCGCGCCGATGTGCCAGGGGATGAACTCCTCGGCGCCGATCTCCAGCTCCTCGCTCACGGTCTGCTCCCCCGACGCCACCGCGAGGATGCGGTCGAAGATCTGCCGCCCCACCTCGGCCACGGTCGCGGTGCCGTCCACGACCACGCCCGCGTTGACGTCCATGTCCTCGGACATCACCGAGTACATCGGGGTGTTGGTGGCCACCTTGATGGACGGCGTCGGGCGGCACCCGAACACCGAGCCGCGCCCCGTGGTGAAGACGACGACGTTCGCGCCGCCCGCGACCAGCCCGGTCACCGACACCGGGTCGTAGCCGGGGGTGTCCATGAAGCCGAACCCGCGCTCGGTGATGGGCTCGGCGTACTCGTACACGGCGCCGAGGTCGGCCTGCCCGCCCTTGGCCACGGCCCCGAGGGACTTCTCCAGGATCGTGGTCAGCCCGCCGGCCTTGTTGCCCGGCGACGGGTTGTTGTCCAGCGTGCCGCCGCCCGCGGCCATGTAGGTGCGCCACCAGTCGATGCGGTCCAGCAGCTTCTTGGCCACGGCCGGCTCGGCGGCACGCGCGGTGAGCAGGTGCTCCGCGCCGTAGACCTCGGGCGTCTCGGCCAGCACGGACGTGGCGCCGTAGGCGACCAGGCGGTCCGAGGCCCAGCCGAGCGCGGGGTTGGCGGTGATCCCGGAGTAGCCGTCCGAGCCGCCGCAGTTCAGCGCGAGGACCAGCTCGGACACGTCGCACTCGACGCGCTCACGCTGGTTGACCAGCGGCAGCATCTCGCGGATCGCGGCGACACCGGCCCGCACCGAGGCCCGCACGCCGCCGGCCTCCTGGATGGTCAGGGAGCGCACCACGGTGTCGTCCGAGATGGCGGCCAGCAGGCCGGACCGGGTCTCGTCGGGGGCCCCGATCCCGGGCATCCCCAGGTCGGCGACCTGACCGGAGCGGGCCGACAGCGCGGCGCCCGGCACCATCTCGCAGCCCAGCCCGAGCACCAGCAGGCCCGCGACGTTCGGGTGCGCGGCGTAGCCCCGCAGGGTGCGCAGCAGGATCTGCCCGCCCTCGGAGTCCGGCACCAGGCCGCAGCCCGAGGTGTGGGTCAGGGCGATGACGCCGTCCACGTTGCCGAACTCGTCCAGCGCGGCACCGCGGAACTGGTCGGCGATCATCTTGGCCGTCGAGGCCGAGCAGTTCACGCTGGTCAGGATCGCGATGAAGTTGCGGGTGCCCACGCGCCCGTCGGCCCGGCGGTAACCGCGGAAGGTGGGCCGGGCGCCGTCGGGCACGGGGAGCTCGGTGTGGGTGCCGCCCAGGGGCGTGTCGCGCTCGCCCTCCTCGAACCCGAGGTTGTGGGAGTGCACGTGGTCGCCGGGGGCGATGTCCGTGGTGGCGACCCCGATGAACTGCCCGTACTTGCGCACGTGGCCGCCCGTGGGCACGGCTCGCAGGGCGATCTTGTGCCCCCGCGGCACGGGCTGCCGGACGTCGACCGGGCCGGACCCGGAGGGCTCGGGCCGGTCGCCCGGGCTGAGGTCCCGCGTGGCGACGGCGACGTCGTCGCCCTCGCGCAGTACGAGCAGATCTTGTGACACCTGTGGCACCTCTCCTCTGAACCGATCGATCGTATCCAGCCGCGACACCGCCGAGTGCGGGGTATTCGTGGAGTGGACAGATCGCCACCCACGAACACCCCGCACTCGGCAGGCTCGGGTCAGCCGGCGATCGCGGCGTTGACCTCGTCGATGAACTGGGTGGCGGCCTCGTCGGGCGTGATGCGCTCGAAGAGGACCTCCGTGTTGATGCGCTCCATGATGTCGGAGAGCTCGGCGGAGCCGTGCGGCGGGACCGACGGGTTGTCGACGATCTCGTCCTCGATGTCCGCCATGAAGTCGGCGACCTTCTGGTCCGTGGGCGACAGGTCGTCCAGGATCGCCTCGCGGACGTCGGTGTTCGCCGGCAGGCCGCGGTCGGTCAGCATGATCTTGGCGGCCTCCTCGGAGTTGAGCAGGAAGTCCACGAACTTGGCGGACGACTCCGGGTACTGCGTGTCCGCGGAGACCGAGTAGAACATCGCCGGCTTGTAGTACATGCCGGTGCGGTCGCCCTCGGACTCGCCCGGGAGGCGCAGCAGCTCCAGCTCGTGACCCGACGAGTCGGACAGTGCGCCGAGCTGGTTGGTCCACCAGACGCCCATGGCGCCCTTGTTGGTGCCGAGCAGGCCGCCCTCGGGGCCGGCCGCCTGGTACTCGACCGTGCGGGCGGCGTCGGGCTGGCCGCCGCCCTCGACCAGGTCGAGGGAGACCTGGAAGAAGTCGGCGACGGTCTGCTCGGAGACACCCAGCTCGCCCTCGGGCGTGAACAGGGTCTCGCCACGCTGGCGCGCCATCACGTTCAGGCCGGCCTCGTTGAAACCGTAGTCCTGCGTGCCCCAGACCTTGTCACCGGAGCCCTCCGCGACCGCGTTCGCGGTGGTCACGTAGTCCTCCCACGTCCAGGTGGTGTCGTCCGGCACGTCGACGCCGGCGTCGGCGAACAGCTCCGGGTCGGCCACGAGCGCGTAGGCGTTGATGCCGGTCGGGATGCCGTACTGGGTGCCGTCGATCTGGCCGCCGGCCAGCACGCCGTCGTCCACCTTGGCGGTGTCGATGTCGAGCGTGCCCAGGTCGGCGAGCACGTTCTTGGTCGAGTAGTCGGAGATGTAGCGCTCCTCCTGGGTGATGACGTCGGGGGTGTCGCCCGCGGCCACCGAGGTGGCGAGCTTGTCCCAGTAGCCGTCCCAGTCGGTGAAGTCGGGGACCACCGTGATGTCGGGGTTCTCGGCCTCGAACGCCTCGATGATCTGCTGCGTCGCCTCGTGGCGGCTGTCCGAGCCCCACCACGCGAAGCGGATCTCGCAGGGGCACTCCTCCGCGGCGGCCGGCGCGTCGTCGCCGCCCCCGCCGATGCCGGAGTCGCCGCCCCCGCAGGCGGCCAGGGTCAGGGCGACGGCCGCGATGCCCGCGGCCGAGCCGGCGAGCCGCTTGCCGCGCCTCGTGTTCGGTCGGTTGCCGGTGGTGCTCATGTGTTTCTCCTTCGGTGACGTTGACGTCGTTGTCGCATCGCGGGTGGAGCTACTTGATCCCGGTGGTCGCAATGCCCTTGACCAGGTACTTCTGTCCGAACAGGAAGGCGATGAAGACGGGGATCAGGGAGACGATCGACATCGCGAACAGCGAGCCCCACGAGCTCTCGCCCGTGGAGTCGACAAAGGTGCGCAGCGCGATCGGCACGGTGTACATCTCCGGCCGGGTGAGGAAGATCAGCTGGCTGAAGAAGTCGTTCCACGTCCAGATGAACGTGAAGATCGCGGTGGTGGCGAGGGCCGGCATGGACAGCGGCAGCATGATCTGCAGGTAGATGCGCAGGTGGTTGCAGCCGTCGAGGGTCGCCGCCTCGTCCAGCTCCCGTGGGATGCCGCGGAAGAACTGGACCATCAGGAAGATGAAGAACGCGTCGGTCGCCAGCAGCTTGGGCACGATCAGCGGCAGGAACGTGTTGATCCACTCGAGCTGGGAGAACAGCACGTACTGCGGCACGATCACCACGTGGATCGGCAGCATGATCGACATCAGCATGATCGCGAACCACAGCCGCTTGCCCCTGAACTCCAGCCGCGCGAACGCGTAGGCCGCCAGGGAGCACGACAGCAGGTTGCCGAGCAGCGACCCGAGCACCACCAGCGCCGAGTTGATCAGGTAGTGGCTGAACGGGTGCAGCAGCGCGTTCCACCCGTCCGTGTAGTTGGACAGGTCGATGTCGGTGGGGATGAGGCCCGGCTCGCGGAAGATCAGCGCGTTCGGCTTGAACGAGCTGGCCAGCATCCAGAGCAGCGGGTAGAGCATCACGAACCCGAAGGCGATGAGCCCCGCGTGCTTGAGCAGGCTGATCACGCGGGCCTGCGCGCGCCGGCCGCGCGGTCGGACGGCGACCGGGCGGTCGGTACGCCCGCCCGTCCCCCGGGAACCGGAGGCGGTACCGGCGTCCGACGGCGGCCGGACCGCCGTCGTCGTCGTGGTCTGTGCGGTCTGTGTGGGCGTCGAGGCGTCAGTCATCGTAGAAGACCCAGTACTTGGAGGCGAGGAAGTTGACGACCGTCATGCCGCCGATGATCAGCAGCAGGAACCAGGCCATGGCCGAGGCGTAACCCATGTCCAGCGAGCCGAACCCCTTGAGGTAGAGGTAGAGCGTGTACAGCAGCGTCGAGTCGGACGGGCCGCCGTTGCCGCCGCTGACGACGAACGCCCGCGTGAAGGACTGGAACGCCTCGATGAGCTGGAGCACGAGGTTGAAGAAGATGATCGGCGTCAGCAGCGGCACCGTGATGCTGCGGAACTGCCGCCAGCGCGAGGCGCCGTCGATCGCGGCCGCCTCGTAGTACATCTGCGGGATCTGCCGCAGGCCGGCCAGGAAGATGACCATGGGCGCGCCGAACGTCCAGACGTTGAGCGCCATGAGGGTGCCGAGCGCGTAGTCCGGGTGCGAGACCCAGCCCTGCCCCTGGATCCCGAAGATCGCCAGGACCTGGTTGACCAGGCCGTCCGCGCCGAAGATCTGGCGCCACAGGATCGCGATGGCCACCGAGCCGCCCAGCAGGGACGGCAGGTAGTACACCGAGCGGTACAGCGCGAGGCCGCGCAGGCCCTTGTCGAGCAGCAGCGCCAGGCCGAGGGCCGCGGCGAGCTGCAGCGGCACCGAGACGAACACGTAGGTGAAGGTGACGCCGAGGGACGTCAGGAACCGCGGGTCGTCGAACATCCGCGTGTAGTTCTCGAGCCCCACCCACTGCGGCGCCGAGAGCAGGTCGTAGTCCGTGAAGGACAGCCAGAGCGACGCCCCCATGGGCCCGGCCGTGATGAGCGCGAGCCCCACGAACCACGGCGCGAGGAAGAGCAGCGCCCAGCGGCCGTCGCCCTTCTTGCGGGCGGCGCCGGCCTGCTTGCCGCGCGAGAGCTCCTGGATCACTGACATGGGTTCACCCCCGCACGGACGGGGCCCGTCGGGGCGGGCGGGGGCTCGGACCGCCAGGGTCCGGGCTCGCGGGTCGGGTGGCGCATCGCGTTGTCCTCCGGATCGTCGTCGATCCCCGGCATCATCGGTGAGAAACCGGTCTCTGGTGGAGGAACGTACCACATGAGGAACCGGTTTCCCATGGTGTACGGTCACATCGGGAAACCGGTAACGCGGGCCGCGCCGACGAAGGCGCGGAACCACGCGGGATCCGGTCGGACGAAGGTCACGGACGGAGAGCACATGGGCAGCGGCAGCGTTCGAGGGGCAGGTCAGCGCCGCGTTACGGCCACGATCGGGGACGTCGCGACGGCGGCGGGGGTCTCGCGCGCCACCGTGTCGCGCGTGATGAACGGGCGCAGCACGGTCGACGCCGCGATCGCCGAGCGCGTGCGGAGCGCCGCCGCCGAGCTCAGCTACCGGCCGAGCAACGCGGCCCGCAGCCTCGCGCTCGGCCGAACCCAGACCGTGGCCCTGGTGGTGCCGGACCTGGGCAACCCCGTGTTCCAGCAGATCCTGCGCGGCGTGATGGACGGCGCCGCCGAGGACGGCTACCGGGTGCTGGTCGCCGACACGGTCGAGGACGACCAGCAGGAGGGCGCGATCGCGCTCGAGGCCCGCATGCGGTGCGACGCCCTCGTGCTCGTCTCCCCGCGCGTCGGGGACGCCGAGCTCAGCGCGCTGATCGCCGACGTCGAGCCCGTGGTGCTGGTCAACCGGGAGACCAACGGGGCCGCGCCCAGCCTGGTCGTGGACTACGAGCACGCCGCCGTCCAGGTGGTCGAGCACCTCGTGGCCCTCGGCCACCGCCGCATGGTCTACCTGGGCGGGCCGGTGCGCAGCGCGTCGGACGAGATGCGCCGCACCGGCCTGGACCGCGTCCGGGCGCGGCACACCGACCTCGAGATCCTCGACCTGCCCGCCGGAGGCGACATCCAGGCGGGCCACGCCGCCGCGCCCGCCGTCCTCGCCACCCGCGCCACCGCCGCGGTGGCCTTCAACGACCTCGTCGCGTTCGGCCTGCTCGCCGGGCTGAACGAGGCCGGGGTGGCCGTGCCCGCCGACATCTCGGTGGCCGGCTTCGACGACATCGAACTGTCCCGCTATGCCACACCCGCGCTGACGACGGTCGCGGTGCCGCAGGCCGAGCTCGGCCGACACGCCTGGAGGGAGCTGCACGCCGTGATCGACGACGACGCCCACCCCGCACGCTCTGCACGATTCACGCCCAGCCTGGAGGTGCGGGGCAGTACCGGACCCGTGCCCCAGGGCCCCGAGCGGGTGCACATCACGGACGACGACCTCGTCGTCCGGGAGCCGGAGGAGCTGCCCACCGTGCCGCCCACGGCCGCGCCCGTCTGGTCCGTGCCCGCCGACCCCGCCGCCGACGCCGTGGTGCTGACCTGCGGCGACGGCCTGGAGCTGGTGCGCCGCGACGGCGGCGACCGGATGCCGAAGGTGCACGCCCGGCGGCCCTACCTGCACCCCGTGCACACGCTGGCCGGCGTGCCGCTGACCGACGTGAGCCCGGTGGACCACCGGCACCACTACGGCGTCGGCATCGCGGTGCCGGACGTGAACGGCACCAGCCACTGGGGCGGCCGCACGTTCATCGAGGACGTGGGCCCGACCCTCCTGAAGAACCACGGCCGCCAGACGTCGGCGGGGATCCGCGTGGAGCCGGGCGTCCGTGGCGCCGTGGGCACCGCGGGCGAGACCCTGGTCGAGGACGTGGTCTGGTCCGACGAGCACGGCGAGCCGCAGCTCCGCGAGGAGCGCCGCATCTCGGCGCGCCTGCTCCCCGTCGCACCCGGGTCCGGTGCCGCCCCCGGCTGGGTGCTCGACTGGCGCTCCACGCTGCACGCCGACCAGGGCCCGCTGGAGATCCGCTCGCCCGCCACCAACGGCCGGCCGGGCGCCGGGTACGGCGGCCTGTTCTGGCGCCTGCCGATCGCCGAGAGCACCACGGTCCTGTCGGCCGCGGGCACCGGCGAGAACCGGGCGCACGGCAGCACGTCGCCCTGGGTGGCGTTCGTGCAGCAGCAGGGCGGCCGGTCGACGACCCTCCTCCTGGTGCAGCCGGGCCAGGTCCGGCCGTGGTTCCTGCGGTCCGCCGAGTACCCCGGCGCCTGCCCCGCGCTCGCCTGGGACGCGCCCCTGCTCGTGCCCGACGGCGGCTCCGTGCGGCTCGACCTCGTCGCCGTGCTGCTGGACACGGAGCTCACGGCGGACGCGGCAGCGGGCCTGGCCTCGGGCCTGACCGACGGCGGCCGGCGGTGAGCCTGCCGGGGGCGGGCCGGCTGGAAGTGGGCCGGCCGGAGGCGGGCGTGCCGGCGGCGGGCGTGCCCAAGGTGGCCGTGGTCGGTATCCACGGCCACGGCGGCTCGCACCTGCGCGCCGTCGCGGACCTGGCGGAGCGAGGGCTGGCGCGGCTGAGCGCCGTCGTCGACCCGCGGGAGCCGGACGACGCCCCGGCGCCGTGGTTCGCGAGCCTGGGCGACCTGCTGTCCGCCGACGCCGGCGCGCTGCCCGACGTCGTCGTGCTCGCCACGCCGATCCACACCCACCTGCCGCTCGCGCGCGCCGCGCTGGGGGCGGGGATCGACGTGCTGCTGGAGAAGCCGACCACCGCGTCGCTCGCGGAGCACGCCGAGCTGGTCGCCGTCACCGAGCGGACCGGGCGGCTGTGCCAGGTCGGCTTCCAGACCTTCGGGTCGCACGCGCTGCCCGCCGTCGCCGACATGATCGCGCGCGGCGAGGTGGGGCAGGTGACCGGGATCGGCGCCGTCGGCACCTGGGTGCGGACCGCGGCCTACTGGACGCGCTCGCCGTGGGCAGGGCGGCGCCGGATGGGCGACCGTGCCGTTGTCGACGGCGTGGTGACCAACCCGCTGGCGCACGCCGTGGCGACCGCGCTGTGGGTCGGCGGCGCCCGGACCGCCGCCGACCTCACGTACGTGAACACCGACCTGTGGCGCGCCAACCCGATCGAGGCGGACGACACGTCCGCGCTGCGGGCCGTCGGCACCGACGGGACGCGGTACGGGTTCGGGCTCACGCTGTGCGCAGCCGTGCGCACGCCCGCGCGGGTGATCGTGCAGGGCACGGCGGGCGAGATCGAGCTGGAGTACGAGCACGACCTGGTGCGGCTGCGCGCCGGGAAGGTCGTGGCCGAGAAGCGGTACGAGCGCACCGGCCTGCTGGAGAACCTGCTGCGCGCCCGGACCGGCGAGGAGCGGCTGCTGTGCGACGTCCGGGACACCGGCGCGTTCATGCGGGTGCTGGAGGCCGTGCGCACCGCCGCGGACCCCGCGCCGATCGGGGACGACTTCGTGGACTGGGTGGACGGTGTGGATCTCGGCGTCGGGCAGGGAAATCCCGAGGGCGACGCGCGGCACCCGGTGGTGCACGACGTCGCCGCGTGGTGCGAGCGCGCAGCGCGCGAGCAGCGCACGTTCACCGAGCTGGGCGCCCCGTGGACGGTCGGGACGTAGCTCCCCCGGGTCGTGACATGGTGCTCGGGTGCTGCCCGTCCTGACTGCCATCGGTTCCATGGCCTGCGTGGTCGCGCTCGGCTGGGTGATCCAGCGGACCGGTCTGCTGGCCGGCCGCGGCCTTCCCCGCGGGATCGCGCGCGACGGGGCGGGTGACGGCGGGGCCGGCGCCCGGCAGACCCTGGCGACGCTGTCGTTCACGATCTGCGCGCCGGCGCTGATGTTCAGCACGCTCGCCTCGACCGACCTCGCGCACGTGCTCTCCCGCGGCGCCGCCGTCACGTGGATCACGACGGCGGTGCTCGGCCTGGCGACGGCCGCCGCGGCGCGCTGGCTGCTGCGCCTGCCCGCGGGTCCGGCGGCCGTGACCACGCTGGCCGCGGTCTACGTGAACGGCGGCAACATCGGGCTGCCGCTGGCGGTCTACCTGTTCGACGACGCCCTCGCCGTGGTGCCGACGCTGCTGTTCCAGCTCCTGGTGCTGGCGCCGCTGACGCTCTCCGCCCTCGACCGGGCGACGGCGTCCGCCGACGGGCCCGCCGCCCGGTCGGGCTGGCGGTCGATGGGGCAGGTGTTCCTCGCGGCGTTCCGGAACCCGATCACGCTCGGTACGGTCGCGGGCCTGCTCGTCGCGGTGGTGAGCGAGCTGACCGGCGCGCGGCTGCCCGAGGTGGTGCTGCTGCCGTTCGACCTGATCGGCGCCGCGGCGCCGCCGCTCGGCCTGCTCACGTTCGGCATGACGCTCGCCGTGCCGATGCCGGCCGCGGACGCCGACCTCGGCGTGGCCGCCGGGCGGGGCCGCCGGCTGGTGGGCTGGGTCATCGCGATCGCCGTGCTGGTGCGCAACGTGCTGCACCCGCTGGCGGCCTGGGCCCTGGGCTCGGCCGTGGGGCTGGACGCGCCCGCCCTGGCGCTGGTGGTGACGATGGCCGCGCTGCCGACGGCGGTGAACGTGACGACGTACGCGACGCGGTACGGGGTGTTCGACGGCGTCGCGGCCCGCGCGACCGTCTGGACGACGGCCCTGTGCGTCCCGGTGCTGGTGGTGATCGGCGCGCTGCTGGTCTGACGCGGCGGCCCTGGGGCGCGACATCGCCGCGGGCCCCGGGGCGCCGTCGGGCCGATCCCCTTTGAGGCCTAAGTTTCTCCGCTTTGAGCCGGCTCAAAGCGAAGAAACTTAGGCCTCGAAGGAGAGGGGGACAGTCGGGATCGTCAGATGCCCAGGTTCAGGTCCTCGATGCGGACCGGGTCGCCCGTCTCCAGCGAGCGGTTGCCCGCGTAGCCCACCGACGACGCGCGGACGCCGTCGACGTAGCCGGCCGCGCGGGCCAGCGGGTCGGGCTCGGCCGACGGCTTGAACACGTCGGCCAGCAGCAGCGCGTCGCCGCCGCCGTGCCCGCCGCCGCCGCGCACGATCGGCCGCTCCTCGGCGCGCTCCCAGTGCCGCTGCACCACGAGCCGCTCGCCGATGGGGCGCACCACGTCCTCCTCGAACACCTCGGTGGCGCTCGGGTCGAGGATCGCGGCCCGGCCGTCGCCGAACTCCACGGAACCGCGCTCGACGACCTCCAGCTCCGCCCGGCCGCGCGTGCCGTTGACCACCACGCGGTAGCCCTCCCACGGCGAGTGGGCGGTGAGCGAGTAGGTCATCAGCGCGCCGCCCTCGTACTCGACGACGAGCCCGAGCGTGTCCTCGGTGGTGATGCCCGCGTCGAAGACCGAACGGTTGCGCACGTAGCCGTCCACCGCCTGCGCCTCGGGCCCGTACAGCGTGGACAGCCACTCGTTGTCCTCGACGGAGAGGTGCCACGGGTCGACGCCGAGGTCGTTCAGGGCGCGCTCGCCGGCCGTGGGCTCGTAGTCCGTCTCGTGGGCGCCGTCGTCGCCGTAGAAGCGCCGGCCGCCGGAGGCGAAGACGCGCTGCGGCACGCCGTCGATCCACCAGTTGACGAGGTCGAAGTGGTGGCTCGACTTGTGCACCAGCAGGCCGCCGTTGTTCACCTTCTCGCGGTGCCAGCGGCGGAAGTAGTCGGCGCCGTGCACGGTGTCCAGCGCCCAGTCGAAGTGGACCGACAGCACCTTGCCGATCTCGCCGCTCGCGATCACCTCGCGCAGCGCGCTGTTGCGGGGCGAGTAGCGGTAGTTGAACGTCGTGACCAGGTCGCGGCCCGTCTCGGCCACGGCGTCCACGATCTGCCGGGCCTGGTCGGGGTGCGCCGCGATGGGCTTCTCCACGACGACGTCGGCGCCGGCCCGCAGGGCGCGGGTGACCAGGTCGGCGTGCGTGCGGTCGATCGAGGTGACGATCACGCGGTCCACGGAGTGCTCCGCGATCGCCTTCTCCAGGTCGTCGGGCTGGTACACGGGGCGGATGCCGCCGAGCGCGGCGGCGACCCGCGCTTCGTAGGCCGCGGCGCGCACGGGGTTGGGCTCGACCCAGGCGACGATCTCGCCGTCCGGGGCGTGCGTGCCGATCAGGGCGTCGACGTACATCGACGCGCGGTGCCCCGTGCCGACCACCGCGTAGCGGCGGCGGCCCTCGGGCAGCGGCCCCGACGGCGGAACGGGCTCATGGGTCGGACCGGTGATCGGCTCGGTGGTCGGCTCAGGCATCGGTGGAGAGCTCCTTCGGTCGTCGTCGACGTCGGGTGGATGGGATTGAAACGATACGACGCCGGGAAAGCGCTGTCCATGCCCTCCGCGCGGTAGCTGCCCCGCTACCGAGCCAGCCCGCCGGCTCACCGCTCCGGCGTCAGCACCACCTGGCCGGCCCACGCGAACCCGCCGCCGAACCCGAACAGCAGCGCGGGCACGCCCGCCGGGATCTTGCCCGCGTGCCACCACTTGGACAGCCCCAGCGGGATCGACGCCGCCGAGGTGTTCCCCGACTCCGTGATGTCCGTGACGACGACCTTGCTCTCCATGCCGAGCGCCTTGGCCAGCGGCTCGATGATCCGCAGGTTGGCCTGGTGCGCCACGAGCACCTCGATGTCGTCGAGGCTCAGCCCGGACGCCGCCACGACGTCGCGCGCCCGGTCGGCGGCCCGGGTGATGGCCCACTTGAACACCGAGCGGCCGTCCTGCTGGAACTTGACCTCGGGCGCCTCGATCCGCACCGCGGGCGTGAGCTCCGGCTCGGTGCCCCACACCACGGGCCCGACGGCGGGCGCGTCCGCCGCCTGCAGCACGGCCGCGCCCGCGCCGTCGGCCGTGAGGATGCACGTCGAGCGGTCGGTCCAGTCGGTGTACGCCGTCAGCTTCTCGGCACCGATGACCAGCGCGGTGCGCGCGGAACCGGTGCGGATGGCCTGGTCGGCCACCCCGATGCCGTGCGCGAACCCGGAGCACGCCACGTTGAGGTCCAGCGCCGCCGGCCCCACGACGCCGCGCAGGTCCGGCGCCTCCTCGCCCTCGGGCGTGGAGGCACCCGGCTGGACCCCGGTGTGCAGCGCGTAGGCGACCCGGCCGGCCGTGTTCGGCGAACGGTCGTCGTTCGTGGCGGTCGCGACGATCACCAGGTCGACGTCTTCCGCGGTCAGGCCGGCGTCCGCCAGCGCGTGCTCGGCCGCCGCCGTCGCCATGTCGGCGACGGTGACGTCGTCCGCGGCGACGTGCCGCGTGACGATGCCGGTCCGCGACCGGATCCACTCGTCGTTGGTCTCGACCCGCTGCGCGATGTCGTCGTTCGTCAACGTCTGCGGTGGCTGGTGGTGCCCCAGACCGATGATGCGGGAGCCGGCAGCGCCGGGCGGGAGCGTGAGAGCGGACGACGTAGCCATGGGCTCAACGTAGCGCGCCGAGGTCGAACGGCTCCATGACCGTCCCGGCGTCCCGCTCCCGCGCCAGCCGCGCCACGCGCTCCTCGGCACCCGGCCCGGTGGCCGGCGTCTCGCCCACCTCGCGGAACGCGCCGCGCAGCTGGCTGTCGTACCGCTCCCCCATCGCCGCGTTGCGCCCCTTGTAGGTCCAGGCGATGAGGTTCGCCACGGTGAACCGCGGCCCGCACGAGCGGCAGGACATGATGCCGGACGGCCGCCGGAACCGGGTGGCCCGGTGGCCGTCCGGGCACGTGCCCACCCACGGCCCGTCGATCGACGGCGCCGACGGGTCCACGCAGCGCCGCCCGGAGCACCCGATCCGCACCGCCACCTCGCGCCAGGCCGGCCCGTGCTTGGCCTTGGGACCCGCGAGCGCGTGCGCCACCTCGTGCAGGATCGTGTCCCGCACCTCGCGCTCGTCGTGGATGCGGGTGAGCGGTGCGGACAGGCTGATGCGCTGTTTGCCGTAGCTGCACATCCCGGCGCGCCGCACGGCGTCGTCGAACTCGAACGTCCAGGCCTTCAGCCCGTGCTGGTCCATCAGTTCGCGCGCCAGGCGCGAGGCGGCGACAAGGTTCATGGGTTCCCCTGCGGTGGTGTGGCGGTCAGATCGCGTCCGGCTGAACCGGACGCGATCGAACCTACGGGTTCTCACCCACACGCGGGTGAAGTTATCCACAACCGTGCGTGACAAGGCGGACGAGTCAGGCCTCGCTCCCCGAGGAGACCTCCGCCGGGTCGGCCGGCGGGATCGGGAAGTTCGTCCGGAACACGTTCGACGGATCGTAGACCGCCTTCACCTGGCGCAGCCGCGTGAGGGTCGGCTCCGGGAACGCCTCCAGCAGCCGCTCGGGCCTGCTGTCGGTGTCGAAGGACAGGTACGAGCCGTCCATCACGGGCCCGATCTCGCCGTCCCACGCCTGGTTGAGCCGGTCCTGGCTGGACCCCAGCGCCGAGAGCGCGAAGTTCTGGTGCCGGTGGGCGTACGCGGTCGCGTCCGGGGCGACGTCGTTCCCCGCCCCGCCCGTCGCCCGGATCGAGGTGAAGTACGACTCGCCCGAGGCGAGCAGGCGCTCGATCGCGCGGCTGGTGCCCTGGTCCAGGTGCGTGAGCAGGCCGGACCGCGCCGACGGGTCGCCGCCGCCGGAGTGGTGGGCGTCCTCCTTGCGCACCACGCCCGAGTACGGCAGGAGCTGGGCCTGGTGGCCGAGCAGCGGGCCGGCGTCGGCCAGCAGCTCGAGCTGGGCGATCGCCTCGTCCGGGTCGGCGTCGGCGCCCTCCGCGGCGAACACGGTCAGGAGCTGCGCCATCGGCGGCTGACCGCGCCGCCCCGAGCCCAGGATCATGAACGACGTGAGCCCGTGCGGCGCCGCCTCGACGGTGGCTCCCCAGCGCTCCAGCAGGCCCGCGGTGTCGGTGGCGTCGAGCGTCATCTGCGAGAACACCACGTTCCCGACGGCGCCGGCCTCGATCTCGATCCAGGTGACCACGCCCATGTTGCCGCCGGCGCCGCGGAGCGCCCAGAACAGGTCGGGGTGCTCGTCGCGGGAGGCGTGCAGCACCCGTCCGTCGGCCGTGACCACCTCGGCCGCGACCACATGGTCGATCGTCAGGCCCTGCAGCCGGCCCAGGAACCCGATGCCCCCCGTCGTGGCGAGCCCGCCCACGCCGACGCCGCCGTAGTCGCCCGAGGTGATGGCCCAGCCGCGCGGCGCGAGCACCTCGGCGACCTCGCCCCAGGTGGCCCCGGCGCCGATCCGCACCCGGCGCGTGGCCTCGTCGACCACCTCGACCGAGCGCATCCGGCTGAGGCTGAGCACCACGCCGCCGTCGTTCGTGGACCGGCCGGAGATGCCGTGCCCCGCGGAGCGGACGGCGAACTCGACGTCCTGCTTCTGCACCCACGCGAGGCCGGAGGCGACCTCGTCCACGCCCTGTGGCCGCAGCACCAGGCCCGGCGCGCCGGAGCGCAGGTAGTTGTGCCGCACCGCGCCGTACTCCCGGTCCCCGGGCTCCACGGCGTGCGCCGCGAGCTCCGGCGGGAGCGAGTCGTAGTCGACCCCGTCGCGGCGCGCGGCCAGGGCCGCGGTCCCCCGGCGGGCGGCCGCCGGCGTCGTGCCGCTGGACCGGCGCTCGGCCGCCACCGCCTCGCGGACGGCGGGCGCGACCTCCTGCGCGAAGGCGCGGATCTGGTCGGGGTCGTCCCCCATGGCGATGAACCCGCTGACGCCGTCCTCCAGCGCCATCAGGGTGAGCTCCTCGACCCACTGGTCGGCCGGGCCCTGCAGCGGGCCGGTGGAGCGGTCGGTGATGGTGCCGCCCAGGTTCAGCAGCCGGCGGATCGCGCTCGGCGAGCGCCCGGCCTCCTCGGCCGCCTCGTCGATCGTCGCGTTGCCGCGCGCCAGGTCGCCGTCCTTGAAGTAGGGCAGCGAGGGAAGCCAGCCGTCGGCCTTGGCGCCGGTGAGCCGGAGCATGCGCTTCTTGTACGCCCCGAGCCAGATCGGGATGTCGTGCGCGGGGGCCGGGCCTCGCTTGGCGCCGTCGACGTGGTGGAACTGCCCCGGCACGCGCAGCGGCGTCCGGTTTCCGGCGTCCCAGATGCCGCGCATGATCTCGATGCCCTCCTCGAGGGCGGTGACGCCCTCGCCGGGCGTCCGGCGCGTGGCGCCCATCGCGACCATCGCGTCCCAGAAACCACCCGTGCCCACGCCCATCTCGAACCGGCCGCCGCTGAGCAGGTCAAGGCTCGCGGCTGCGCGCGCCAGGTGTGCCGGCGGGCGCATGCCCAGGTTGAGGACGTTGCCGGAGAGGTGGATGCGCTCGGTCTGGGCGGCCACCCACGACATGAGCGTCCAGGTGTCCAGGAACGACGGCTGGTACGGGTGGTCCTGGAACGTGACCAGGTCCAGGCCGAGCTGCTCGGAGAGCTGGGCGAGCCGGACGGGAACCTGCGGGTCCGTGTTGGTCGGGGTGATGAACGTGCCGAAGAGCAGGTCGTGCCCGTAGTCGGTCATGCGTGCGGTGTCCCTCGTTGTCGCTCTGCGCCTGCCGCGCGTCACGGCAGATCGTCTGTCTAGCAGACGATATTACTCACAACTCTTCTTGATCGCCGCACATTCCCGTAGGATGTGGGCATGAGCACCGTCCCCACCGAGACCCGCACGGGCCGGCACTCCCTGTTCGGCTGGTCCCTCGCCGCGCTCCTGCGCGAGTGGAGCGCACGGGTCGACGCCGCCGCGGACGACCTGCCGCAGGGCACGCGCGGCTACCAGCTGCTCACCGCCGTGGTGCACGGCCACCTGCCGAGCCAGGCCGCGCTCGCCGCCTCGCTCGGCATCGACCGCACGGTGATGACCTACCTGCTGGACGCCTTCGAGGGCTGCGGGCTCGTGGAGCGGCAGCAGGACCCGGCCGACCGGCGGGCCCGCCGCATCGTCGCGACGGACCGTGGCCTGGAGGTGCTCGCCGCGATGGACGCGCGCGTCGCCGCCGCGGAGGAGGAGCTGCTCGCCGGGCTCGAGCCGGCCCAGCGCGCGGTGCTCCGTGAGCTGCTGGAGCAGGCGGCGTCGGGCACCGGCCCGGAACATGACCCGTGCCGCACGGTGGTCCAGGCGACCAGGGCGGCGGACTCGCCCGCCTGAGGCTGCGTCTCGCGCAGACACCCAGACACCGCCGGGATACCCGGACAAGATCCCCTTGATCACCACATACCGAGGACTCGACCACTCCCCGTCCGGCGCTTGACCGAATCTCGATCTAGCCTCCGGTAAGGGACGACGTCAGGGGGCGGACGGTTGACCCATGCCGTGGCACCCCTCTGAGTCCGTACGGAGGGGACCAAGGATGACGGAAGTGCCACCCGATCGCCGTCGGGCCGGGATGTCCATCCTGTCGAAGCTGCTCGCCATGCTCCTGGGGGTCAGCCTCCTGTCGGCGCTCGTGGCCGGGATCGTGGGGTACCGCAACGGCACCGACTCGCTCCGGACGGCCGCGACCGAGCGCATGATCGAGGTGCGCGAGTCCCGCGCCCGCGAGATCGAGGCGTACATGGACGGCCTGCGGCACACGATCATCCTGGACAGCCGCGGCATCGCGGCCCAGGCCGTCCCGGAGCTGCACGACGCGTTCCACGAGCTGGACGAGCAGCCCGCGTCGGCGTCCGAGAAGGCCGCCGTCCGCGCGTACTACGAGCGGGGCTTCGTGCCCGAGCTGGAGGCCCGGCAGTCCGGCGAGGCCGACGTCGAGGCGCTGCTGCCGGCGTCGAACGCCGCCTGGCACCTCCAGGCGAGCTACACGGCCGCCGACGAGGACTGGGACGCCCGTCTGGCCACGGACGACGCGGGCGACGGGAGCGACTGGTCGGCCGCCCACGCGAAGTACCACGACTTCTTCCGCGAGACGGTGCAGCAGAAGCAGTACGAGGACATCCTGCTGCTCGACGACGAGGGCAACGTCGTCTACTCCGCCTACAAGGGCGTGGACCTCGGCACCAACGTGCTGACCGGACCGCACACGGGCGGCGCGCTGCAGGACGTGTTCGAGGAGGCCTCCCGCGCGACCAGCGTGGACACCATGGCGATCAGCGACCTGGACCGGTACACGCCGTCGGAGGGCAAGCCGACCCTGTTCGCGGCGTCACCCGTGGGCTCGGGCGGGCAGACCACCGGCGTGCTGGTCTACCAGGTCCCGATGGGCGAGATCGACGGCATCATGACGTCGGGCGGCGCGTGGGAGAAGACCGGCCTCGGGGCCACCGGCGAGACCTACCTCGTGGGCCCCGACCACCTGATGCGCTCGGTCTCCCGCGGGCTGCTGGAGGACCCGGAGGAGTACCGCGACCAGGTCGTGGCGAACGGGACGCCGCGCGAGACGGCCGACCGCCAGGTGGCGGTCACCGGCTCGGTGCTCCTGCAGCCCGTGGAGTCGCGCGCGGTGGACGAGGCGCTGCGGGGCCGCTCCGGCACCGGGGTGAACACGGACTACCGCGGGCACGAGACGCTGGCCGCGTGGATGCCGCTGGACATCCCGGGCCTGCAGTGGGTGCTCGTCGCCGAGCTGGACACGACGGAGGCGTTCGAGCCCGTGCGGGACTTCACCCGGCACCTGCTGATCAGCGTCGCCGTGCTGGTCCTGCTGGTGTCGCTCGCATCCTTGCTCCTGGCCCAGGTGTTCGTCCGGCCGGTGCGGCACCTGGTGACAGGGGTCCGCGAGGTGGCGGGCGGCAACCTCGACGCCCGGGTGAACGCCACCAGCCGGGACGAGTTCGGCGAGCTGGCCGGCGCGTTCAACGACATGGCCCGGTCGCTGCAGACCAAGGCGGACCTGCTGGACGAGCAGCAGGCCGAGTACGAGCGACTGCTGCACACCCTCATGCCCGAGGCCGTCGCCCGCCGCTATCAGGACGGCGAGGAGACCATCGCGGAGTCGCACTCCGACGTGACGGTCGTGTACGCCGAGGTGGTGGGGCTCGACGACCTCACCCGGAGCATGTCGTCGGACGAGGAGCTGGAGACCGTGAACCTCCTGGTCCGCGGGTTCGACGAGGCGGCGGAACGGCTCGGCGTGGAGAAGGTGCGCACCCTGCGCTCCGGGTACCTGGCGAGCTGCGGGCTCGTGGTGCCCCGGGTGGACAGCGCCCGGCGCTCCCTGGAATTCGTCCGCGAGATGCAGCGGGTCGTCGCGGCGTTCGACGCCCAGCACGACGCCGCCCTGCGGCTGCGCGCGGGGCTCGACACCGGGACGGTGACCAGCGGGCTCGTCGGCCGCCAGAACGTCGTCTACGACCTCTGGGGCGACGCCGTGAACCTCGCGTTCAGCCTGCCGCGGACCAGCGACCGGCCGGGGGTCTTCGTCTCCGCCGCCGTCCACGACCGACTGCGCGACCAGTACGCCTTCCGGGAGGCCGGCACCGTCGAGAGCGGGTCCGGCACGGAGCCCGTCTGGGAGCTGGAGGAGGACCGCCGTGGCTGACCTCACCGCACAGCCGTGGTTCTGGTGGGCGCTCGGCGTCGCCGTCGGCCTGCCCGTGGTGCTGCTCGCCCTGACCGAGCTGCACGCGGCCCTCGCCCGGCGGGACAGCCCGGCGGCGCGGCCCGTCGCGTTCCTGCGCACCTACGTGGTCCCGGCCGTGGCGCTCCTGCTGCTGGTGACCCAGGCGTCCCAGGTCTCGGCGGAGGTCACGTGGGTGCGGATCATCGCCACGGTGGCCGGTCTGCTGGTCCTGCTCGTGCTGCTCTCCGGCCTGAACGTGGCACTCTTCAGCAATGCCCGGGAGGGCACCTGGCGGGCGCGGATCCCCTCGATCTTCGTGGACATCTTCCGGGTCGGGGTCGTCGCCGCGGGCCTGGCGGTGCTGTTCTCGTGGGTCTGGGGCGCCGACGTGGGCGGGCTGTTCACCGCGCTCGGCGTGACGTCCATCGTGCTCGGCCTGGCGCTCCAGAACGCGGCGGGCTCGATCATCTCGGGCCTGCTGCTCCTGTTCGAGCAGCCGTTCAAGATCGGCGACTGGCTGGACACGGGCTCGACCCGTGGCCGGGTGGTCGAGGTGAACTGGCGAGCGGTGCACATCGAGACCGGCGACGGCATCCGCGTGGTGCCGAACGCCTCCCTAGCGGGCGCCGAGTTCACCAACCTGAGCGTGCCGAGCACGGAGCACACCGACACCCTGACCGTCGCGTTCGCCCCCGCCGACGCACCCGACCGGGTGCGGTCGGTCCTGCTGCGCACGGCCGAGCGGCTGCCCGCGCTCGTGCCCGGCGAGCGGCCCGGGGTCAGCGTGCTCGGCGGGGGCAGCTACGCGGTGGCCCTGCCGCTGCCCACCGTCACCGCGGTCGCCGCGACCCGCTCGCTGTTCCTGGGAACGCTCTGGTACGCGGCCCGGCGGGAGGGACTGCACCTGGACGGCGACGCCGGCTGGGGCAGCCCGCTGCCGGACGGCGCCGACGCGCTGCGCCGGCTCGCCCCGACCCTCCGGCTCGACGACGAGCAGGTGGCCACGTTCGCGGACGCCGTGGTGGTGCAGCGGTTCGGCGACGGCGAGGTGACGCAGCCGTCCGGCGTCGTGCCGGACGCGATGAGCGTGCTGCTCGACGGCGCCGGGTACCTCTCGCTGCCCGCGCCGCCGGGCGAGACCCGGTCCGTGCTGGAGCTCGGCCCGGGCGACCTCCTCAGCCCGACCGTGCTGACCCGCGAGCCGTCCGCGCTGGTCGGGGTCTCGGTGGGCGAGTCGACGGTGGTCCGCATCCCCGTGGACACGGTGCGAGAGATGGTGCGCCGGCGCCCCGACCTGGCCCGCGACGTAGGCGCCGAGATCGACCGCCGCCGGGACGCGGCCGGGCTGGGCCGGGCCGCCGCGAGTCCGGTTCAGCGCTCGCCCAGGCCCGCCTCTCGGTAGAAGCCCTCGATGTGCTCGCGCATGAGGCGGTCCGCCTCGGCGGCGTCACGCCGGGCGACGGCGTCGACGATCCCCTCGTGCTCGGCGCACAGCCGCGCCGCCGTCCGCGGCCAGTCCGCGACCGCCTGGGCCCCGGTCGCCACGTAGGAGGCGACGGCGGCGCGCATGCCGCTCAGGATCGCCTCGACGAGCTGGTTGCCGCCCAGCCGCGCGATCCCCAGGTGCAGGTCCTGGTCGTGCTCCAGGAACTCGTCGATGCCGAGCCCGGGCACCGCCATGGCCGCGAGGTGTGCGCGCAGGGGCGCCAGGTCGGCGTCGCCCCAGCGGCCCTCCGCGGCGTCGCGCACGGCGCTCGCCTCGAGCAGCACGCGCGTGCGGACGACGTCGGACACGGGCAGCGTGCCGGAGGCGACGTGCAGGCGCACCGCGGCGCCCAGGCCGGCCGCGGGCCGGTCGATCACGGTGGCGCCCGCGCCGGGACCCGAGCCGACGGCGGTCCGCACGATGCCCATCGCCTCCAGGATCCGGATGGCCTCGCGCACCGACGGGCGGGACACGCCCAGCTCCTCCGCGAGCGCCCGCTCGGCCGGAAGACGTTCGCCGAGGGACCAGGTGCCCGCGGCGAGGCCCTCCTCGATCCGGGCCAGGACACGCTCGTGGGTTCTCACCGCTGCATGGTACGTGGTGTGGTCTGTCCACAGTGGGCTATGGTGTGGTCAGACCTCGAAGGAGAGTGCCCATGCGCATCGCCCTGGCCGCCACCTGCATCGCCGACGCGATGTTCCCGCAGGCCCCGAAGGCCGTCGTCACGCTCCTGGAGCGGCTGGGGCACGAGGTCGTGTTCCCCGCCGAGCAGGCGTGCTGCGGCCAGATGCACGTGAACACCGGCTATCTCGCCGAGGCCGTGCCCGTGGTGCGGAACCACGTGCGGACGTTCGCCCCCGTGGCGGACGGCGAGTGGGACGCCGTCGTGGTGCCGTCCGGATCGTGCACGGGCTCGATCCGGCACCAGCAGAAGATGGTCCTGGAGCGCGCGGGGCTGGACTCCGAGGCGCGGACGGCGACGGCCGTCTCGGCGCGCACCTACGAGCTCTCGGAGCTGCTGGTCGACGTGCTCGGCGTGACCGACGTCGGCGCCTGGTTCCCGCACCGCGTCACCTACCACCCCACCTGCCACTCGCTGCGGATGCTCGGCGTCGGCGACAAGCCCGAGCGGCTGCTGCGCGCCGTCGAGGGGCTGGAGCTGGTGCCGCTGGAGCAGGCCGAGGGCTGCTGCGGGTTCGGCGGCACGTTCTCGCTGAAGAACGCCGACACGTCGGCGGCGATGCTCGACGACAAGGTGGCGAACGTGGTCGGCACGGGCGCCGAGGTGCTCACCGCGGGCGACTGGTCGTGCCTGATGCACATCGGCGGCGGCCTCTCGCGCGGCGGCACGGGCGTGCGGCCCATGCACCTGGCGGAGATCCTGGTCTCCACGCGCGAGGCGCCCGTGGTGCCCGGCGCCCGTCAGGAGGTGGCCCGATGAGCACGTTCCTCGGCATGCCGGCCACGCGTGCGGGCCGCGGTCCCAGCCCGGACGCCGCGCCCGGCACCCTCGGGGGTGTGGGCCGCCCGGAGGACCCGCTGCACTGGGGAGCGACCTTCCCGCACGCCGCCAAGGCCGCGCTGGAGAACGAGCAGCTGCGCCGCAACCTGGGCAACGCGACCGCCACCATCCGGTCCAAGCGGGCCCGCGTGGTGGGCGAGGTGCCGGACTGGGCGGCCCTGCGCGACGCCGGGTCCGCGCTCAAGACCGACGTCATGGCCCGGCTGCCCGAGCTCCTGGAGGAGCTCGAGCGCAACGTGACCGCGCGCGGCGGCGTCGTGCACTGGGCGCGGGACGCCGCCGAGGCCAACCGGATCGTCGCCGACCTGGTGCGGGAGAAGCAGACCGACGAGGTCGTCAAGGTCAAGTCCATGGCCACGCAGGAGATCGGGCTGAACGAGGCGCTGGCCGAGGAGGGCATCGCCGCGGTCGAGACGGACCTCGCGGAGCTGATCGTGCAGCTCGCCGACGACATGCCGTCGCACATCCTGGTGCCCGCGATCCACCGCAACCGCACGGAGATCCGCGACATCTTCCTGGAGCGGATGGCGGACGCCCCGCCGGACCTGACGGACGTGCCGCGCGAGCTCGCGATGGCGGCCCGCGCGCACCTGCGACGCAAGTTCCTCTCGGCGAAGGTCGCGATCAGCGGCGCCAACTTCGCCGTCGCGGACACCGGGACGCTCGCCGTCGTGGAGTCCGAGGGCAACGGGCGCATGTGCCTCACACTGCCCGAGACCCTGATCACGGTGATGGGCATCGAGAAGCTGGTGCCCACCTATCGCGACCTGGAGGTGTTCCTCCAGCTGCTGCCGCGCTCCTCGACGGGCGAGCGGATGAACCCGTACACCTCCATGTGGACGGGCGTGACCCCGGGCGACGGCCCGCAGGAGTTCCACCTGGTGCTGCTCGACAACGGCCGCACCAAGGTGCTCGCCGACGAGGCCGGGCGCTCGGCCCTGCACTGCATCCGCTGCTCGGCGTGCCTCAACGTCTGCCCCGTGTACGAGCGGGTGGGCGGGCACGCCTACGGGTCGGTCTACCCCGGCCCGATCGGCGCGATCCTGACGCCGCAGCTCACCGGCGAGAAGTCCGACCTGCCGTACGCCTCCACGCTGTGCGGCGCGTGCTACGAGGTGTGCCCCGTCAAGATCGACATCCCGTCGATCCTGGTCGAGCTGCGGGCGCGCGAGGTCGAGCTCGCCGGTTCCTCGCCCGACGCTGCGGACCGGGTGTGGAAGGCGGCGATGAAGGCCGCGTCCTTCGCGATGGCCGACGGCGCCCGGTTCCGCCGGGCCGCGCGGGTACCGCGGGCGCTGCGGGCGATCTCGCGGAACGGCGTGATCAAGCGGCTGCCGTTCCCCGGCTCGCTCTGGACCCGCTCCAGGGACCTGCCGGAACCACCGAAGCAGACGTTCCACGACTGGTGGGCCGAGCGGGAGGACAAGCGATGAGCGACGCCAGGACCGAGATGCTGTCGCGGATCCGGACGGCGCTGGGGGCCTCCACGCCGGAGCCCGCGTCGGTGCCCCGGGAGTACCGGGCGGCCGGGGAGCACGCGCCTGGGTCCGACGTCGTGCTGGAGCTGCTGGTGGACCGGCTCGTGGACTACAAGGCGCACGTGCACCGGGTCGCTGCCGCCGACCTGCCGGGGCTGCTGGCGGACCTGCTGACGCCGGGTGAACCGGAGGCCGATCCCGGGCGGTCGGCAGAACGTCAGGTGGTCGGCAGCTCGGAATACCGAC
>NZ_JBHVEG010000009.1:0-73909 GCF_042802395.1 Promicromonospora sp. NPDC057488 | reverse complement strand
CAGCGGCACAGGCCTGTGCCGACCTCGATGCAAACTGCCGACGCCGCCACGGACTGCCGATCTCGGCAGTGCGGACTGCCGACGTCGCGCACTCGGACTCCCGACGTCATGCACGCGGACTGCCGACGTCGCTAGAACCCCGACGCCGCGCACGCGGGCTGCCGGCGTCAGCGGGCCTCCAGGGTCACCGCCGCGAGCTGTTCGACCAGGGCCGCGCGGACCTGGGCCGGGAGGTCGATCGCGGAGAGCTCCGCGATCTTCTCGGCCGCACTCCGCGTGCTGCTGACGACGTCCCACGCCGCGAGCTTCTCCGGGTTCGCCGACTGCGCGGACTCCAGGATCACGCGCGCCGCCTCGGTCCGGTCGGTACCGATCCCCAGCGGGCCGCCGTCGACCCGCACCACGACCTCCACCGTGGGCGCGGCCGTGGCCGTGACGCTCCACCGGCCGTCGACGCCGTCCACCGGGACGACCGTGCCGTTCACCGTCACCGAACCCTCGGGCCGGGCCGCGAGGAACGTGAGGGTCCACTGCCGCTGCGCGGGCAGCGCCGACGCGTCGCCGCGCACGGGCTCGATCCGGAGCTCGCCGCGCGCGCGGTCCCACCGCAGCGCGGTCCGCGCGGCGGGCCCGGCAGGCGCGGCATCGGCACGGACGCTGTCCGCCCCCGCGGAGCCGTTAGTTCCAGCACCGCGGACGCCGACGCCGACGCCGTCAGCCCCAGCACCAGCACCAGCACCAGCACCAGCCTCGACGTCCTCCGCCAGCACGAACTCCCCCGACGCCCCCGGCGCCACCAGTACCTCCAGCACCTCCGGGTTGCGGGTCGCGTCCAGGTCGCCCCCGGCGTCGAGCGGCAGGATGCCGCCGGCCCGCAGCAGCGCGGGCACCGACCCCAGCGTCCGGTGCATCTCGACCGTGCGTCCGCCCTGGTAGACCGCGTCGGTGAAGATGTCGGTCCACAGCCCCTCGGGCAGCCACACACGCGCGCTCCCCCGCAGCGAGGCGGCGTCGCGCGGCGTGGTGATGGGCGCGACCAGCAGCTCGCTGCCGAACGCGTACTGGTTGGGCACCTCGTACGCCTCCTGCCGCCGCGGCTCCAGGTGGTACATCGGCCGCACGAGCGGCACTCCGGCGGCGGCGAGGTGGTTCATCGTGTGCAGGTACGGCACCATCCGGTGCCGGAACCGCAGCGCGTCGTCCATCGCGGCGCGGTGCTCGGGCGGAAAGACCCACGGCTCCTTGCGGATGAACGGGTTGTTCGCCGAGTGCAGCCGCATGATCGGTGAGAAGACGCCGAACTGCACCCACCGGGTGGCGAGCTCGTCGTCGCGCACGCCGCGGGTGTGCCCGCCGATGTCGTGGCTCCACCAGCCGTAGCCGATGTTGGCGGCGGTGGCGGTGAACTCGGGCTGGAAGTCGAGCGACTCCCACGAGACCACGGCGTCGCCGGAGAACCCGACGGCGTACCGGTGGCTGCCGGGGCCCGCGTAGCGCGAGAACGTCATGCCCGGCTTGCCGTCGCGGGCGGCGTCGAGGTGGTGGAAGTGGTTGAGCACCCACAGCGGGTCCACGCCCGGCATCCCTGAGGTGCGGCCCTGCTGCCAGTCGATCCACCAGAAGTCGACGCCCTGCTCCTCCAGCGGGTGGTGCAGCTCCCGGAAGTACGCCTGGAGGAACGCCGGATCGGTCGGGTCGAAACCGATGGGCTGCTCGGTGTCCGGGTCCACGCCCAGGGCGCGGGCCATGGCGGGGTAGGCGTCCTCGAAGGCGCGGACGCCGTCGGCCGGGTGCAGGTTCAGCGTGGTGCGCAGCCCGCGCTCGTGCAGGGCGCCGAGGAATGCGGCGGGGTCCGGGAACAGCGTGGGCTCCCAGGAGTAGCCGGTCCAGCTGCTGCCGAACCGCTCCGGCACCGAGTCGACCCGGTGCCAGTCCATGTCGATCACCGCGACCGAGAACGGGATGCGCTCCTCGTCGAACCGGTCCATGAGCGCCAGGTAGGACTCGTCGCTGTACGGGTGGTAGCGGCTCCACCAGTTGCCGAGCGCCCAGCGCGGCAGCCGCATCGGATGCCCGGAGACCCGGTAGAGGTCGCCGATGGCGGCGCCGTACTCGCGGCCGAACGCGAACACGTACAGGTCGCTGCGGCCGGGCACGCGCGAGCCCACCCAGCCGTCGTCCTCGAACAGGAACGACGTCGAGTCGTCGACCACGCCGATGCCGTCGCGGGAGACGACGCCGGGTTCGAGGTCGGCCCAGCCGTCGACGTCGTCCAGGGTGCGCGCGGTGCCCCCGAGGTCCCGGGGCGGGTCGCCGTACCGCCAGCGCCCGGAGTCGCTGCCGAGGATCTCGACCACGAGCCCGCTCGCCGAGAACTCGCCGCCGTCGTACCGCAGGCGGGCGCGCGCCGTGGTGACCACGACGCCGTCGCCCACCCGCTCGACGGCGAACTCGGCCGGCGGCAGGTCGCGCCGGATCGCGAACGTGGAGGCGCGGTCCTCGAACCCGCCGTCCGCCGAGCGCTCGACCCGGAAGACGCCGTCGCTCAGCACGGTGATGCGCCAGCCGGCGCCGTGCACCTGCTGCTCGGACCGCGCCCGGGGCGCGGCCTCCGGCAGCGGCCGGACGACGGACAGGCTGTCGACGATCTCTGACATGGAACTCCTCGGTGCTTTTCCGGCTCGGTGCTTGCTCGATTTCAGGGCCTGGCGACGGCTCGGCCAGGCGGGCTCAGCTCTTGACGGCGCCCTGCGTCACGCCGCTGATCACCCAGCGCTGCGCGAACAGGTAGGCGATGATGCTCGGCGCCATCGCCATGAGGTACGACGCGAAGGCGACGTTGTAGTTGGTGCCGAACTGGCTCTGGAAGATGTTCTGCACCACGGGCAGGGTCTGCAACGTCGGGTCGGACATGATGAGCGACGGCATCATGAAGTCGTTCCAGGAGGCGAGGAAGGCGAAGATGCCGACCGTGGCGTTCATGGGCCCGAGCAGCGGCAGGATGATCCGCCAGAAGATCTGCCACGTGCTCGCGCCGTCGATCCGCGCGCTCTCCTCCAGCTCGATCGGGATGGAGCGCAGGTAGGCGGTGTAGAGCAGCACGCTGAACGAGAGCTGGAACATCGCGTGCAGGATCCCCACGCCCAGCGGGTTGTCCAGGCCGGTCAGCGCCGTGAGCTGGATCTGCGGCAGCGCGACCACCGGGAACGGCAGGAACAGGGCCGCGAGCAGGTAGATCATCGACCAGCGGAAGAACCGGTGCGACCAGTTCCGGGCGATGGCGTAGGCCGCGAGCGAGCTGAGGAACAGCGTGAGCAGCACCGCGATCGCCGCCACGGCCAGCGAGATGCCGAACGAGACCGGGAACCGCGTCAGCGACCAGGCCTCGGCGAAGCTCGCCGGGTTGAACGGGGCCGGCAGCGAGAACGCGTTGCCGTCCGCGGACTGGCCGCTGGTCTTGAACGCCATCGACAGCGTCACGTACAGCGGCACGAAGACGGTGAGCGTCGCCAGGCCGAGCAGGATCGTCAGCGGCCAGTTCGTGCGGTTCACGCGTCCGGCGTGCGCCGGGCGCGAGGGTCGGGCGGACGGGCGCGGGCCGGACGGGCCCTGGCCGGCGGTGCGAGAAGCTTCGACGGTGGTCACAGCTGGACCGCCCTTCCACGGGTGGCGACGATCTGGGCGACGGAGATGAGCGCGGTGACGACGAGGAACACCGTGGCGTTGGCCATCTGGTAGGCGTAGTCGCCGCCGGTGAAGCCGCCGAAGATCGTCATGGCGACGCTGCTGGTGGCGGTGCCGGGCCCGCCGCCGGTCAGGCCGACGATCACGTCGTACACGCCGAGGTAGCCCTTCACGCCGAGGATCGTGTTGATCAGGATGAAGCCCGCGATCAGCGGCACGGTGATGGACCGGAACTGGCGCCAGGGCGTGGCGCCGTCCAGCGCGCTCGCCTCGTACAGGTCGCTCGGGATCGACGTCAGCCCGGCCGTGTAGACCAGGAGCGCGCCCGGGATGGTCTGCCACGCGGACACGATCACGATGGACAGCCAGGCCAGGTCCGGGTTGCCGAGGATGCTCTCCTCCAGCGGCCCGAACCCGACCGCCGTCGCGATCGCGGGCAGCGAGTTGGAGAACAGGAAGTTGAACACGTACGCCACGACGATCCCGGAGACGACCATCGGGATGACGAACACCGTGCGCAGCGTGGTCGCGAACCGGATGCGGCGGGTCAGCGCCACGGCCAGGGCGAGCGCGATGGTCTGCGCGACGACGACGGTGACCAGCGCGAACCCGAGCGTGAACCCGTACGACTCCAGGATGCGCGGGTCGCTGAACAGCGCGGCGTAGTTGCTCAGGCCCAGGAACGACCAGTCGCCGAAACCCACGTAGTCGGTGAGGCTGTAGAAGATGCCGATCAGCGCGGGGATGATCACGAACGCCGTGAAGATCAGCAGCGTCGGGACCAGGAACACGTAGTACAGGGGCTCCACGCGCCGGCCGTTCGTGCGGCGGGCCGACGCTGTGCGCCCACCCGTCGTCGTGCTCCCAGCCGTCGTCTCGCTCTGGTACATCGTTGTGTCAGTCATACCGTGGCCTCCCGTCCGGCGAGCCGGCGCCAGTCGGCGTCGAGCTGGCGGAGCATGCCCTGGAAGTTGCCGCTGCGGATCGCGGACTGCAGGTAGTTGCCGAGCGGGATCGACGTCGGCACGAACGTCCCGGCCCCCTGGTAGAAGGCGGCGCGGTCCACGTAGTCCTGGAGTCCGGCGAGCCGCTCGTCCTGCTGGGGCGGCGCGTCCGTCAGCGTCGAGTACGCGAGGTTGTCGGCGTTGTAGGCGTTGATGACGTCGGGTCGCATGAGGAACTCGACCAGCTCGCGGGCCTCGTCCTGGTGGGTCGACGCCGTGGGGATCCACAGGCCCAGGTCGATGTTGACCCGTGCCTGCCGGTCCTCGGGGTTCTCCGAGACGGGCAGCGCGAACGTGCCGATCTCGAGGTCCGGGTCGACCAGCTCGATCTGGCTGAGCGCCCACGGACCCTGGAGGTACATGGCGGCCTCGCCCTTGCCGAACGCCAGGTTGCCGTCGGCGTAGGCCCGCACCGCGTGGTCCTTGTTGAAGTAGGACGAGATCGTCTTGGCGCGCTCCATCGGCACGGCGAAGTCCTTCTCGAAGGAGACCTCGGAGTCCGGTCCGACGTCGGTGCCCAGCTCCTTGAGCCGGCGGAAGAACTCGCCGGGCGCCACGAGGCTGCCCACCGAGTAGTCGAAGAGGCCCTGCCAGAGCGTCCAGGTGTCGCGGTCGGTCGCGTAGATCGGCGTGATCCCCGCGGCGACGAGCTCGTCGCAGACGTCGACGAACTGCGACCAGGTCTCCGGGACGGGCAGCTCGTGCTCCGCGAAGATCTTCTTGTTGTAGATGACGCCGGCGGCGGCGAGCGAGTACGGCAGCACGCTGGTGCGCCCGGGGTAGGTCGCGTACTGGTCGGTGAGCTCGCCGATGTCCGTGCGGACCGCCCGCGCGGACGGCAGGTCGGACAGGTCCCCGAGCACGCCGCGCTTGATGTAGCGGGCCAGCTCCAGGTTGTCGTTGAAGCAGCCGACGTCGGCGGGCTCGTTGCGCACGAACTGCGGGGCGATGGCCACGGTGCTGTCGTGGATCACCGTGATGCCGGGGCGCTCCTGCTCGAACCGGCGGAGCAGCTCGTCGAAGTAGGCGATCACCTCCTGCTTCTGCTCGTAGAAGCGCAGGGTGACACCCCCACCGCCGCCCGACGACGAGGAGGCCGACGACGGCGCGCAGCCCGCCACGCCCAGCGCGACCAGCGCGGCGGAGCCCGCCAGGAAAGACCGCCGGCTCACCGGGGCGGAACGACCAGAACCTGGACTCACGCTGCATCTCCCATGCTCGAACTCCGTTGCTCGCGGCGACCGTCGGAATTTACAGCGCTGTAAACAATCCCGTCAAACGTCCGGCGATCCGCGGGCGCCCGACGCGGCGGCGCGTGGCAGGATCGCGCACGGAAGCATCCGCACGGAGGTACAGATGAACACCGCACTGCCGCCGGAGCGCACCAGCGAGCGCCTCATCGCGTTCCTGGACGCCGCGATCGCCATCTCGATGACGCTGCTGATCCTGCCGCTCATGGAGAGCGTCTCGGAGGCGGTCGCCGAGCAGCGGACCGTCGTCGAGTACGTCCGGGAGCACTCGTGGCAGCTCGTCGCCTTCGCGCTCAGCTTCGTGATCATCGCGATGTTCTGGCGCCTGCACCACGGCATCCTGCACGCGGACACCCCCGCGACCCGGCGGCGGACGAACCTGCAGCTCGCGTGGCTATTCACCATCACGGTGATGCCCGTGGTCACGGCGCTGACCGGCGGTCTGGACACCGGCCGTGAGGTCGTGGCGTCGTACATCGGGACGCTCGCGGTGAGCGCCTGGCTGCTGTTCACGATCGCCGTCGTCGAGCGCCGCACCCGGACCGCCGCCGGCCTGCCCGTGGACGCCTCGATCGCGGCGATGCCGCTGTCCCTCGCGTTGCTGTTCACGCTCGCGCTGCTGCTCGGACTGCTGGTGCCGTCGTACCTCTGGCTGTTCATCATGGCGCTGGTGACGCCGCTGCGGACGGTCCTGCTGCGGGCCGGCGTCGTCGGCCGGTAGCGGCCCCGGGAAGGCGGTCAGGAATCGAGAAGCGTTGCCCGTACCCCGCTCCCTAACGTTGTGGGCATGGCAAACATCGACTCCGTCACCCTCGAGGTGGCCGACCCCAGCACCGCACGTTCCTTCTACGACGCCGCCTTCGGCCTGGGCGAGGACCGCCTCCGCCTGACCGCCGGCGAGACGCCGTCCTCCGGCTTCCGCGGGTTCCACATCTCGCTGGTCGCCGACCAGCCGGGCGACGTCCACGCCCTGTTCGACGCCGCCGTCGCCGCCGGCGCCACCGTGCTCAAGCCCATGGCCAAGTCCATGTGGGGCCACGGCGGCGTGGTCCAGGCGCCCGACGGCACCATCTGGAAGGTCGCGACCTCCGCCAAGAAGGACACGCGGCCCGCCGAGCGCCGGTTCGACGAGATCGTCCTCCTGGTCGGCGCGGACGACGTCTCGGCGAGCAAGAAGTTCTACGTGGGCCACGGCCTGACGGTCGGCAAGAGCTTCGGCTCGTACGTCGACTTCAAGATGGGCTCCAGCCCCATCGGCTTCGGCCTCTACAAGCGCGCCGCGCTGGCCAAGGACGCCGGAGTGCCGTCGGAGGGCACGGGCTCGCACCGGCTCACGGTCGGCGGCGACGTCGGCGAGTTCACGGACCCGGACGGGTTCGCGTGGGAGTAGGTGCGGGCGGTCGCCGGAGGAACACCAACTACCGGGGCGAGGTAACGGAGAGGTAGCAAAGTTCCCTCTCCGTTACCTCGCTCCTGGTCACGTGTCCGCGAGCGCCCCGGCCACGGCCTTCCGCAGCGCGGGTACGACGTCCGCCTCGAACCACGGGTTCTTGGCCTGCCAGCGGAAGTTCAGCGGCGACGGGTGCACCAGCGGCACCGTCCGGGGCAGGTACTCCTCGTAGGCCCGCACGGTCTCCGTCAGGCTCTTCCTGGCCCGGCCGCCCAGGTAGTACTTCTGGGCGTAGCTGCCCACGAGGACCGTGAGGCTGCGGCGCGGCAACCCGGCGAGGATCCGCGGGTGCCACAGCTCCGCGAAGCCCTTGCGCGGCGGCAGGTCGCCCGAGGCGCCCTTGCCGGGGTAGTAGAAGTCCATCGGGAGGATTGCGAACAGATTCGGGTCGTAGAACTGCTCGTCGGTCACGCCGAGCCAGGAGCGCAGCTTCACGCCGCTCGCGTCGTTCCACGGCACGCCGCTCTCCTGGGCCTTGCGGCCGGGCGCCTGCCCGACGAGCACGATCCGGGCGCCCGGGGCCGCCGCGTAGAGCGGCTCCCAGCCGAGCTCGGCGGCCCAGGCGTTGGCGGGGTCGGCGATGATCTCCGCCCGGACGAGGTCGAGGTTGCCGGTCACCGGCCCAGTCTGTCCCCCGTGCGAGCTACCCGCGAGTGTCCACCCTGCGGTGACGACCCCGGACCTGGGAATTCATAGCGTTCGGGGTGGCACGCGGCGCCCGGCCGCGGCCTCTCCCGAAGGAGTCATCGTGCGTCTGGTGTGGCAGCTCATCGCGGTTGTGGCGATCTCGATCCTTGGTGGCCAGGGCCTCATGGCCGTCCAGGACAACCCCTGGCTGACCCTCGGCGTCGGCCTGGCCACCGCGGTGGTCGGCGTCGTCGTCTACGCGTGGGTGGTGCGACTGACCGAGCGCCGCCCCGTGGTCGAGGTGGCCCTGAAGGGTTCCGCGCCCGCCCTCACCTGGGGCACGCTGCTCGGGCTCGGGCTGTTCGGCCTCGTCATCGTGAACCTCGCCTTCCTCGGCAGCTACACCGTGCACGGCCTCGGCTCGCCGCTCGGCGCCCTGGGACTGCTCGGCTTCATGGCCGCGGCGGCCGTGACCGAGGAGCTCATGTGGCGCGGCGTCCTGTTCCGGATCGTCGAGAGCTGGACCGGCACCTGGGTCGCCCTGACGATCACCGGCCTCCTGTTCGGCCTGGCGCACCTGCTCAACCCGAACGCCACCCTGTGGGGCGCCGTCGCCATCGCGCTGGAGGCCGGCGGCATGCTGACCGCCGCGTACGTCGCCACCCGCAAGCTCTGGGTGCCGATCGGCCTGCACCTGGGCTGGAACGTCGCCGGCAGCGCCATCTTCAGCACCGAGGTGTCCGGCAACGACACCCCGCAGGGCCTGCTCGACGCCTCGACGTCCGGCCACGTGCTGGTCACCGGCGGCGAGTTCGGTCCCGAGGGCAGCCTCTACTCCGTGGTGTTCTGCGTCGTCACCGCCGCGATCTTCCTCGTGGTCGCCCACCGGCGCGGCCGCATCGTGCCCCTGAACCGCGCCGCCCGGGCCGCCCACGCCGCCTCTGCCGCCGCGGCCTCCTCCACCGGCAAGGCCGCTAGGCTCCCCGCGTGACCGACCTGCGTAGCGCTCTGGACCGGTGGCGCCGGCTCGACGTCACCGTCCGGGACCTGCCGCTCGCCCTCGGGCTCGCCGGCCTCGCGTTCCTCCCGTTCCTGCGCGACTACGGCACCCAGGTCGGAGAGCTGCCCGCCCGTCCCCTGGACGGGTGGGCGGTCCTCGTCATCGCCCTGCAGTGCCTCCCCCTCGCGGTCCGACGGCGGTGGCCCGCCCTCTGCATGCTGCTCGTCGCGGTCGGCTTCGCCGCCGCCCAGGTCACGGGCTACCACTCGTTCGCGGGCAACACGCTCGGCGTCGCCCTTGTGAGCACCGGCGCCCACCTCGTCCGACGCCGCCGCGTGGTCCCCGCCGTCCTGACCGTGGCCTACGTGGCGCTCGCGGTCGCGCTCGACCGGCTGACCGGGGCCGAGCGCGTGGACGAGCTCGTCACGTTCTACCTGGCGATGGCGCTGGCGTGGGGCATCGGCACCTGGCTGCGCTCCACCCGGGCGGCCGAGGCGGACCGGCGGCTGCGGGTCGCGCAGGACACGCTGGTGGCGGAGCGCACCCGGATCGCCCGTGAGCTGCACGACGTCGTGACCCACCACGTCACGGCGATGGTGGTGCAGACCGAGGCGGCGAAGTACCTGACCGCGGCGCCCGAGCGCCTGGAGCAGACCCTGGACGCCGTCACCGACACGGGCCGGCGCGCGATCGCCGACCTGCGGCACCTGCTCGACCTGCTCGATCCGGGGCACGACGGCGCCGCGCGGACGCCGTCCGCGGGCGAGGTGCGCGACCTGGTGGAGCAGACGCGCCGGGCCGGGCAGCCGGTGGAGCTGGTGGAGGACGGCGAGCCGGCAGGGTCGGCGGACAGCGCCGGGCTCACCGCCTACCGCGTGGTGCAGGAGGCCCTGACCAACGCGCTCAAGCACGCGCACGGCGCCGCGACGACGGTCGACGTGCGGCACACGGAACGGGAGATCGTCGTGGAGATCAGGACTGCGGGGGCGGGTGCGGGTGCGGGTGCAGGCTCGGGTGGGGTGCGGGGTTCCGGGTCCGGATCGGCACCCGGACCGGGTTCGGCGTCGGGCCCAGGTTCCCGGCCTGCCGTCCCCGGCGGGAGCGGCCGGGGACTGGCCGGGCTCCGCGAGCGCGTCGAGACGCTGGGCGGCGAGTTCGGCACCCAGCGGCTGGACGACGGCGGCTTCGTCGTCCGGGCGCGGGTCCCCCGCGCGTACTCGGCCGCTGGGGTCCGGGCGTGAGCGGGAGCAAGGCGGCCGGGCCGGCGTCGGGTGGGCCGACGTCCGCCGGGCGCACGTCCGCAGGGCCGACGTCCGCCGACCCGGCAACGCCCGGACCGACACCGCCGATCCGGGTCCTCGTGTGCGACGACCAGGCGCTGATCCGCACGGGCTTCGCGACGATCATCGACGCCCAGCCCGACCTGGAGGTGGTGGGCGAGTGCGCGGACGGGCGCGCCGCCGTCGACCTCGCGCGGCGGCTGGAGCCGGACCTCGTGGTGATGGACGTGCGGATGCCCGTGCTCGACGGCATCGAGGCGACCCGCCTGCTGGCGGGCGCCGGGGTCGAGCGGCCGGTCAAGGTGCTGGTCGTGACCACGTTTAACCTGGACGAGTACGTGTACGAGGCGCTGCGCGCCGGGGCCAGCGGGTTCCTGCTCAAGGACGCCCCGGCGGGCCAGCTCCTTGCGGGCATCCGCACGGTCGCAAGCGGTGCGGCGCTGCTGGCCCCCGAGGTGACGCGGCAGCTCGTGGGCCGGTACGCGGCGCGCATCCGGCCCGCCGAGGCCCCGGTCGCCGACACGGCCCTGACGCCGCGCGAGCTGGAGGTGCTGCGGCTCATCGCCGACGGCCGGTCCAACGGCGAGATCGCCGCGACCCTCGTGATCAGCCAGGAGACGGTCAAGACCTACGTGTCGCGCATCCTGGCCAAGCTGGGCCTGCGCGACCGCGTGCAGGCGGTGGTCCACGCCTACCGCACGGGCCTGGTCACCTGATCCGACCAAGGCCCGATCCGACGACAGCCGTCCAAGTGGCCGGGACGACTGACAACCCGGCGGCTGGCTCCCCTGGCAACGCTGCCGGCAACTCTGCCGGTGGGACGGCTGACAACCCGGCCGGTGGCTCTGCTGGCGGCCCTCCCCTTCGAGGCCTAAGTTTCTTCGCTTTCGATCAGTCGAAAGCGAAGAAACTTAGGCGTCGAAGGAGTACCCCGCTGCCAGCAAGAACCGCAGCCGCAGTTGGCCGACGGACCTTCCTGACGACCCGGCCTGCTGCCTCCCCTTTGAAGCCTAAGTTTCTTCGCTTTGGGACGTCCCAAAGCGAAGAAACTTAGGCCTCGAAGGGATACCCAGCCGTCGTCTGTAGACGGTGGCCGGGTAGCCGTCAGCCGCAGTCCGCCGCCGGGTAGCCCGCCGTGAGGCCGGCGTCGCCCCGCTTCGCGACCGTGACGCTCCCCGCGTCGAGCGCCGCCTCCCGCGTGCTGACGACCGCCTCGCCCGTGCGGCCCGGCGCGACGTCGCGCACCACGCGGGTGCCGAACGGCGTCCGGACCTCGATGTCCGCCCTCCGGTCGCCGAGGTTCCGCACCGTGGTCACGAGCTGGGCCTTGTCGCGCCCCACGCACCGCGCCACCACCGCGGGCTCCACGGCAGCGGAACGCGCCCCCACCCCGAGCGCGGGGATCTTCAGGTACGAGCCGGGCGTCGCGAACGTCAGCCGCACAGCCGAGGCCCAGACCGGCTCGAACTCGACCGACGTCGGCGCGCCGGTCGCGGCGGGCGCCACGTCCTGGGCCGTGGTCGGGTGCCACGTGCCCTGGGCGTCGCGGTACTCGACGCCCACGGTCGCGACGGTGCCCTCGGTCGTCGTGAAGCCCACGCGGTCGACGGCGCGCGGCGACTCCGGCTCGACCGTGAACGTCACCTCGTCGCGGCCGGCGCTGCCGGACCACGTGGACCACGAGGTCGAGGCGTTGCCGTCGCACGCGTTGGCCGCCGGCATCGTCTCCCACTCGGTCTGGTGGAAGCTCGCCGAGACCGTGGTGCCCTCGGCCCGGCACAGGTCGACGACGTCGTCCGCGCCCCAGACCTGCACCTCCGAGATCGACTGCCACGTGTTCGTCGCCGTCGTCAGCCGCACGCGCAGGGCGTTCGTGCGCGGCAGGTCCGAAACGTCGAGCGTCGCGACCGGCGCGGCGGAGGCGGCGTCCTGCGCGAGGTCGACGCGCACGTCCGTCGTCGTCCAGGCGCCCGACGCGTCGAGGTACTCCGCCGCGACCGTGGAGGGCCAGGTGGCGCCCGAACCGTCCTTGTAGGTGTGCACCACGACCTGGTCGAGGTCCTGCGCGAGCGGCCAGGTGAACGACAGCCAGCTGTTCCGCGGGTAGCCCGACGACGTCCAGTCGTCCCAGCCCTTGCCCTTGACGTTGCCGTCGACGACCGTCGGGGCGAGGTTCGCCCGGCTGGACGCGGCGACCGAGGCGTCGGGCGCGAGGTTGGCGACGCCGTCCTCGTGCACCTCGATCGTGCGCGTGAAGGTACGGCCCGCCGTGAAGCCGTCCCCGGCGGCGAGCGTGCCCGTGATGGTCTGCGTGCCGCGCGTCTCGAACGACGTCGCGCTCCAGGTCACCGGCACGTCGCTGGTGACGCCGTCGACCTCGACCGGGACGGCGTCGGGCAGGGTGGCGCCGAAGTCCTCGCCGGGCGCCACCTCGGCGGGCACGCCGTCGTCGGTCACGCTCCAGATCCTGGTGCCGGTGCCCTTGTCGTCCCAGTAGCTCTCGTCCCAGCCGTCGCCCCAGCGGGCCGGGTCCTCGGTCGCGGGGTTGCGCATCTCGGCGCGGCCGTTCTCGCCGATCGTGACCGGGAGCCAGACGTAGTTGGAGTTCGCGGCCCCGGCGTTCCAGCGGTCGCCCATGTAGACGAAGCGGCCGCCGCCCAGGTCGAGCACGTTGGTCGACTGCGAGCCGAAGGTGGTGCGGCGCGTGTCGCCGACCGACAGGAGGCCGTCGCCGCCCTCGGGGATCGCGTTGTACGCGACGTTCTCGTGCTGGTCGCCGGCCTCGACGCCGCGGATCCAGGAGCCGAGGATGCTGTCGGCCGTGTAGTAGGTCTGCGGGTTCGGGGCCCAGCCCGTCGCGCCCGACGCCACCGTGTAGTACTTGCCGCCGTGCTGGAACAGGGCGGGCGCCTCCAGGACGCCGCACTCCTTGACGATCTGGAAGTCCTCGCCGCGCACCGGCGCGGCGGAGGTGCCGTCCGCGAACAGGTACGGGTAGCGGCCGTCCTCCGAGTACTGCCCGGCGTCGACCATGTCGACGTCGGTGGTGTGCGTGACGTTCGTGTAGTCCGCGTCGAGCTCGGCGATGTACAGCGTCCGGTTCTCCTCGGAGGAGTAGACGATGTAGGCGGTGCCGTCGTCGTCCTGGAACACCGTCATGTCGCGGGCCTGCCCGGGCACGGCCGCCGAGATGCACGCCTGGTAGTTGGTGCGGTTCGGCATCCGGTACACGCCCGTCATCCTGAACGGCCCGGTCGGGCTGTCCGAGACCGCGACGCCCGCCATCGAGCGCGCGTACATGCTGCCGCCCACGGTGGTCTGCCCGTCGGAGTGCCACCACAGCACCCACTGCTTCGTCGCCTCGTTGTAGAGCACCTTGGGGCGCTCGAAGATCGTCGTGTGGTCGGCGGCGTCGTTGGTGTTCAGGTGGTAGTTCACCTCGGCGATGCGGTCCGCGCGGGGCTCGCCGGCGTCGTCGACCGTGTCGTAGAGGGCGTCGAAGTAGTCCGACTCCAGCTCCGCGGCGTCGGACACCGAGCGCAGGACGACACCCTCGTCGGTCCAGTTCTTCGTGTCGTACGACTTGTACGCGTGCACGCCCGGGCTGCCGTAGTAGCCGTTGCTGCGGTCCTCGCCGTACCAGAAGTAGACGGTCTGGCCCGCCTCCTCGCCCTCGACGACGGACCCGGCGTCGACGCCGAGCTCCTCCGCCGGGACGGAGACGACCTGGCCGCCGTGGGCCTGGATGTGGTTGCCGGCGGTGTCGGGCCAGGACGGCGTGAAGTAGTCGGCGGCGCCGGCGCCGGGGTCGAGGATCGGCGAGTAGGTGGTGGCGATGTCCGTGGTCGCGGCGTCCGTGGTCGCGGCTGTCTCTGCGGTGGCAGCGACCGGCGCGGCCTCCGGTACGACGGCGGGCGCGGCCTCCGGTACGGCCGCGTACCCGACGGCGGGTAGCGCCGGGACGGCGAGCGTCGCGGCCAGCGCGACGGCGACCGCGCCGCGGCGCCGAGGGCTTGCCGGTCGAGGGCTTGCCGGTCGGAAAAATGCTGGTGGTGCGGCAAGGTTCGTGCGCCGAGCGCGGCGGTGACCCATGTCCGTCTCCTTCATCCTCGAAGTCTGTGGACGCGCGAGGACGGAGGACGGCGCCGGCCCCGCGGAACGCGACCCTGCGTTCCGGCGGGCCCTGCGGGACCGCCGCGCCTCAGGCTGGCACCCGCGAAATGTTCACGTCAACAAGATGTGCGAAAGTGATCGCCTCGGGCGGGGTCCGGCGTCGGGAGGCGAGGCCCGCGGGCCGCTCGGCGGCCCGCTACGAGGCCCCGCTCAGCCGTGCGCGAGCAGCTTGAGCCCGACCACGCCGACCGCGAGCGCCGCGAGCACGCCCAGCGCCAGGATCCGGGCGAGCCAGGGCAGCTTGGTGCGGCGGATGCCGAGCCAGGCGATGAGCACGAGCGTGGCGATGAGCACGCCGACGCCGACGCGGAGCGCGGTGGTGACCTCCCACCAGCCGAGGCCGGCGGCGGCCAGCGCGAGCAGCGGGATCACGAGGGTCAGGAGGGCGCCGCCGCTCGTCCGGGTCATGGCCGCCATGTGGTGCCGGTCCGGGAACCCGCCGTGGGCGGCGAGGTGGGAGATGAGCTCGGCGAGCCAGGCGGCGGCGACGGTGCCGACGGCGGTGATGGTCAGCGACGCCGCCGCCGTCCCCGCGCCGAGCCCGTGCGCGTGGGCGAGCAGCGTCATGATGACGGCGAGCGAGGCGAACGAGACGTAGACGCGCTCGCGGAGCCGCTCGGCGAGGTCCTCGCGCTCCTCGGGCGTCAGGGTGGCGGCACGGGTCTCGGGGTCCGGGTGCGCGGGGCGGCGCGGGGTGCTCATGCGGGTCATTCTCTCGCGCCGCGCGCTCGAACAACCCGCGCGGCTCCCGCGCCGCTCTCGCGCCGTTCTCGTGTCGCCGCAGGTCGTGCCGGTTGTCCGCCGTCCATCCCCTAGCCTCTCGTCAGGACACCGACCGGACGAGGGAGCCCGAGCATGTCGAACGACGCACCACAGGTGATCGCGATCACCGGGGCGGCGGGCCGGATCGGCCGCGCGATCGCCCCGCTGCTGCGACGAGCGGGCCGGGAGCTGCGGCTGCTGGACCGGGAGGTGCCCGCCGACCGCGACGAGCGGGACCGGTGGTTCGCGGGCGACATCACCGAGCCGGGCGCCCTGGACGAGGCGTTCCAGGGCGCGGACCTGGTGGTGCATCTCGCGGCCCATCCCTGGGAGCGGCCGTGGCCCGAGATCATCGCCGTGAACATCGACGGCACGCAGCGGACGCTGGAGGCGGCGCACGTCGCGGGTGTGCCGCGCGTGCTGTTCGCGAGCTCGATCCACGCGGTGGGATACGCGACGCCCGCCGAGGCCGCCGCCGTGGACGAGCTCCATCCGCGGCCCGACACGTTCTACGGCATGAGCAAGGCCGCGGGCGAGGCGCTGGGCAGCGTCTACGCGGACCGCTTCGGTATGACGGTGGTGAGCGCGCGGATCTGCGCCTTCAGCCCGGACGTCGCGGGGGGCCACTCGATCGCGCTCTGGCTCTCCCCCGCCGACGCCGCCCGGCTGGTCGAGGCCGTGGCCGCGCTCGACCGGCCCGGGCACCACGTCGTCTGGGGCGTCTCCGACAACGGCCCGGGCTGGTTCCCGCTCGGGCCGGGGCACTCGATCGGCTTCCACCCGCAGGACGACGCGGTGCGCCGGGCGACCGAGCGCGACGGCGTCGCGCCACCGGAGCCGGAGCGCGACCGGATCCTCGCGGGGATCTTCGCCGACGAGGACCACCCGCTGGGCGGGGAGTGGTGAGGCTGCCTCAGCGCGCGGCCGTGCCCAGCCAGTCGCGCAGCGCGGTCGGGGCGATCCGGGCGTCGGGGCCGGGCAGGAGCGCGCCCCGGTCCACGATGCCGCCGAAGTACGTCGCGTCAGGGTCGCGGACGACGGTGCCGCCCTCGCCCAGGTGCGCCAGCGCGGTGCGGACGAAGACGTCGAGCTCGAACCGCTCGGGACCCGCGAGGTCGAGGTCCGGCGTCGGCGACGGCTCGTCGACGAGGCGGACGAGCTCCGCGGCGACGTCCGCCCCGGCGACCGGCTGGACGAGTACCGGGGCGAGGCGCGCCGGTCCGCCGTCCGGGCCGGCCGAGGCCCGGGCGATGGTGGGCGCGAACTCGAAGAACTGGGTCGCGTGCAGGATGGTGGAGGGCACCTCACCTGTGCGGACGGCGTCCTCGAGGCGCACCTTGGCCACGTAGAACGGGACACCGGGGGCTCGGTCCGACCCGACGATGGACAGCATGACGTGGTGCTGCACGCCCGCCTCGGGCTCGTGCCGCGTGAGGTGCTCGCCGGCGCGCGCGAAGAACTCGTCGATGCGGGCGGGGTCCAGCGAGCCGGTCTTGGCGGTGTCGACGACGACCTGGGCGCCGTCGAGCGCCTCGCGCAGGCCCTGGCCCGTGACCAGGTCGACGCCGCTCGCGCGCGACGCGACCCGGACGTCGTCGCCCCGCTCGCGCAGGAGCCGCACCACCTGGGTGCCGATGGTGCCGGTGCCTCCCAGCACGGTGATCGTCGTCATCGTCGGTCCTTCCGCGTAGGACACCATCTTGTGCCGGGGCGGCCGTACTGGCTCGGCGTCGCGGGCTCGCCCTAGAGTCGTGCCGTGTCCGAGGAACGCACCGCCTGGCGCCCCACGGGGCTGACCTGGTCCGACGACGGGGCCGCGCTGGAGTGGCTCACCCCCGCGGGCGGTACGCGCACGAGTCCGCTGGCCGTGGGCGCGCGCCTGGCGCTGACCGTCGGGGTGGACCGCCGGTGCCTCGGGCTGTGGTGGGAGGGACGCCGGGTCCCCTGCGTGGCCGGGGCCCTGCTCGATGCCACGGCGAAGTCGGGGCAGTGCGAGTCCTGCGCGGCGATCGCCCGCACACGGTCCGTCGCCACGGACACCCGGCTCGACGACCCGCGGGAGTTCCGCGTGTACCTCGCGCACCACGGCAGCGTGGTCAAGGCCGGCATCACCGCCGCCCAGCGCGGGCAGGCGCGGCTGCTGGAGCAGGGCGCGCTGTCGTCACTGTTCCTCTCGACGGGCACGCTGGTCTCCGCGCGGCGGTGCGAGTCCCTGCTCACCACGGCGCTCGGCCTGCCGCAGCAGGTGCACACCGCGCGCAAGCGGGCGGCCCGCGCGGCTCCGGGGGCTGCGTCGTCCCGCGCCGCGGAGCTCTCCGCCGTCGTCGGACGGGCCGCCGCACTGGACTGGCCGCCCGGCCAGACCTGGGACCCGACCGAACCTGCCGACCACACCGTTGTCTACGGGCTGGCGGACGACGGCGTGGTGCCGATGTGGCAGCTCGACCCGCTGCGGCCCGGGGTGACGGTGACGGGCGAGGTGCTCTGCCGGGTCGGCCGGGATGTCTACCTGACGACGACGGGGCGGACGGCTGCTGGGCGCACGGCTTCGGGCCGCATGACGTCGGACGGGGTGCTGCTCGTCGACACCGGGCTGCTGGCGGGCTGGGACCTGAGGCGGGCGGACCCCGACGCGCAGCCGACCGCGAGCGCCTCCCCCGTGGCCGCGCCCGCCGGGACGAGTCCGGGCACGGAGCAGGACGCGCTGTTCTGACCTGCGGCAATGCCGATGCCGTCCCGGTATCGGTGCCGCTACCGTCGTGCCGTGACTGAGGAGAGCAGCGCGCGGACCGCTGGTACCGGCGTTTCTGACCGGGCCAGGCTCGGCCTGTTCTGGTGCCTGGTCGCCATGGCGCTGGCCGTGCACAATGCGGAGGAGCTCGCCCGGGACCTGCCGGGATGGCAGGCCGACCGTCCCTGGCTACCTGGGGCTGCGCTCTACGGGGACCAGGGGCAGTTCGCCGTCGCGCTCGCGATAGTCACCGGTGCGGCACTGGTCCTGGCCGTTGTCGCGGTAACCACCCGGGCGACATGGAGCGCGCCGGTGCTCGTGTGCGTCAGCTACGCCCTGCTGGTCAACGCGGCCGGGCACGTGCTGCTGAGCATCGTCTGCTGGAGCCTCATGCCTGGCGTACTGACCTCCGTGGTGGTGCTGGCGCCTGTCGCCGTCTTCCTCACCCGAGCGTTGCCGCCGGTGCGGTGGACGATCTCTGCCGCGCTGGTGACGCTGGTCGCGGCGCTCGGGCTCGTGGTCGGCTCGCTGGCGATCGCGGCGCTGATGCGCGCCGCGGTCTGACGGACCGCGGTGGGGGTCTCGGGCGACGGCTCAGATCAGATCGTCCCGGGCCTGTTCGAGCTGGGTGTGCCACCACGATCCCCGCTTCAGCGCGCCCTTCTCGGCCGTCGCGAGCCGACGGCGCAGCCGGCGCACCCGGTCGCGATGGGACCGCTCGGGCACCGGCGCGGGACGAGGCTTGATCATGCCCGCCCGGAACTGGGCGAGCTTCTCGGCGGCCTCCGCGGCGCTGAGCACGGTCGGCGGCGTCGGGCGCGGACCGGTGTCCAGGTACTCGGCGAAGGCGGCGACGAACTCGTCGAGCTGCGCGCGGGAGCCGTTCAGCGGGTACAGCTCGCCGTCGGCCATGCGCACGGCGACGGAGCGGTCGGCGGCGAGCTCGATGATCTCGGCCTCCGCGGGGTCGTGGAGGTAGCCGATCACCCGGGCGTCGCGCTCACCCTGCCCTCCCGGGACTCGGACCGCCCGCGTAGCGTCCGGGTGCAGGACGAAGCCCAGCGGGGCGTCGTCGCCGGCGCTCATGCGCGACTCCTCTCCGCGTGACCGCGCACGTCAGAGCCGCAGCAGGTCTCGTGCCAGGCCCTCGCGCAGCCCGGCCGGTGGGTCCACGTACCCCTCCTCGTGCAGCGCGCCGGGGAAACCGCCGGCCGCGAACGTGTCGTTGAGGTCGTCGACGAACCAGAGCGTCGGGCCGACCAGCCCGTCGACGCCGACGCCCGGCAGCTGGATCCCGTACGGGCCGTCGCCACTGATGTTCGCCTTGTGCAGCGCGTCGGGGGCGAAGTCGAGCTGGAACGGCTCAGCGTCCTCGCCGGGGTAGTCCTCCGCGTCGTCCTGCCAGTTCTGCCATTCCTCGGCGTAGTAGTCGCGCGAGCCGCCGCCGTGGACACTGTGCTCGAACTCGACCACGAGCGGGTCGGCGAGCACGCTCTGCGGCCAGCGCGGGTGCGGGCCGACGAGCCACACGTCCCCGACCTCGCGGATCCAGGCCGCGACCGTCATGGGGAACGGCGCGAACGTCTCCTCCAGCCAGTCGACCAGGCTTGCCGCGTCGTCGGACGGCGGGAAGTGCGCCGGGCGGGGCGTGGCCTCGTCGTCGTTGCGCTCGGCGACGAAGCCGTCGGACTGGAGCCGGTCGACGATCAGGTCCACGTTCCGGCGCGCCCGGACCCCCATCTCGCGGGCCACGGCCTGCGCGTCCTCGCGGTGCGGCGCGTCGTACGCCGTCGGTCCCAGGGCGCGCAGGTCGCGCCACACGTCGTCGTGCTCTCCGGCCTGGTACCGGGCGAAGTAACTGGTCACGGGGGCATCCTGGCAGACTCCGCGCCTGGTCAGGGGCACTGCCGTCGGGGGTAGCGCCGTCAGGGGTAGCGCCGTCAGGCGCGGGCGCGCTCCCCCGCCCGCCGGCGCATCTTGATGTAGTTGCCGCAGCCGGCCATGGAGCACCAGCGCCGGGCGTGGTTGCGGGAGGCGTCGTAGAACGCCCACCGGCACGTGTCGCGCGCGCAGACCTTCAGTCGCTCCCACTCGCCGGCCGCCTCGCTGCGGCGGACGGCGTCGAGCACCCCGGCGATCCCCTGCTCGAAGGCGGTGCCCGTGGCGGTGAGCCGCAGTCCGCCGTCGGCGTCGAAGGAGGCACGCAGCGGGAGGCGCGCGAGCTCGGCGTCGAGCCCGCTCCGGGCAGTGCCGTCGATGTCGTGCTCGTCGGCGTCGTGCCCGGCATGTCCGAGCAGCACGACGCGCAGCCCCTCGCGGATCCGGTGGGCGGCGGCGACGTCGTCCGCCGTCATGCGGGCCGACGCCGGGACCAGGCCGCGGGTGGCGAACCAGTCGCGCAGGGCCGTCGCGGTGCCGAGGCTTTCCGCGTCCTCCTGTGGCTCGTAGCTGTTCACGAAGTCGCGCACGAGCCCGGCCGACGGGGGCGCCACCGTGTCGAAGCCGTTCTCCTCCAGCTGCATGACACCAGCGTAATGGCTTGACCGGTGTGGGTGCCGTGGGCAACCATGACACCGGCGAACGGCTGACGGTGGTGTACAACGATGTGCAGGGGGCAGCATGACGAACGCGACGACGGTGCGGCGCACGGGACTGCTGGTCGTGGCGCTCGGCCTGCTCACCACGCTCGGCCCCCTCTCGATCGACCTCTACCTCCCGGCGTTCCCCACCCTGCGCGACGAGTTCGGCGCCGACGACGGCGCCGTGCAGCTCACGCTCGCCGGCATGACCGTGGGCCTCGCGCTCGGCAACCTGGTCACCGGGGCCTGGAGCGACCGGGTCGGACGCCGCCTGCCGCTGCTGCTCGCGTCCGCCCTGCACGTGCTGGTCACGCTGCTGTGCGCCGCGGCCCCGACGCTGGAGGCGCTAGCGGTGCTGCGGGTGGCCCAGGGCGTGGCGGCCGCCGGCAGCTCGGTGCTCGTGCTCGCCATCGCGCGCGACGTCAGCGACGGGCCGGGACTGGTCCGGCTCATCTCCCGCATCACGCTGATCACGACGACGGTCCCGCTGCTCGCGCCGGTCGCCGGGGCGGCGCTGCTGCCGGTGGTGGGCTGGCGCGGGATCTTCGGGGTGCTCGGGGCGTTCTCGGCGGCGGTGCTGGTGATGACGGCGGTGGTGGTGCCGGAGACGCATGCGGGTTCGGTGAGGCGGGGAGGGGCGGGCGACCGGGGCGGCGTAGCCGACCGCGGCGGCATGACGGACCGCAGCGGTCTGGTCGACCGGAGCGACATCGCCGACCGGAGCGACGTCGCCGACCGCCGCGAAACGGCGCCCCACGCCGACCGGGGCTTGCCCGCCCGCCTCCGCGCCGTGCTCCGCGACCGCGGCTTCGGCGCCGCGACCCTGCTCGGCGCCATGACCTACGCGGGCGTCTACGCCTACGTCGCCGCCTCGCCGCTCCTGCTCCAGGGGGTGCACGGCCTGACCGCCGGCGAGTTCGCGGCGGTCTTCCTGGCCAACTCGCTCGGCCTCGTGGTCGGCGTCCAGGCCAGCGCCGCCCTGCAGCGCCGTCGGCCCGACGCGCCCGTCCTCATCGGGTTCGCCGCCCTCACGGCGGTCGCGGCGCTCGCGATCCTCCCCCTGGAGGCCGCGGGCGCGGGCCTGCCCGGCCTGCTCGCCTGCCTGTGGCTCTTCGTCGCGGGCTGCGGCGGCTGCTTCGCGGGCGCCGCCGGGCGAGCCCTGCGCGACCAGTCGGCCCAGGCCGGCACCGCGACCTCCCTGTACGGCTTCGGCACCTTCGCCGCGGCGGGGCTCATCGCCCCGGTCGCGGGCCTGATCGGCTTGCACGACGCCGCGCCGATCGCGGGGGTGCTGTCGGTCACGGCCCTGGTCGGGACGACGGCGGCGGTGGCGATCCGGCGGCGGGACCGACGCGCGGTGCTGCCCCACCCGGCCGCCTGACCCACACCGCACCACGTCACGCAGCACCACGTACTGAACCCTGAACCTGACTGGAGAACCGCACCATGTTCGACCTGCCCGAGCTGCGCCGGCACGTCCCGCTCGCGGTAGCGCTAGGGGTCGACTCCGTCGGCACCGGGATCAGCGGCCCGCTGCTGCTCCTGTTCCTGACCCGCGTCGCCGACATCCCCCTGGCCCAGGCCGGGCTCACGCTCTCGGCGACCTTCGCCGTCGCGCTGGTCGTGCCCGCGCTCGTCGGCCAGCTCGTGCCCCGGCTGGGCGGGCGGAACATCCTGATCGCCGCGCAGGTGCTCCAGGCCGTGGGGCTCGCCGGGCTGCTGGTGGCCCGCGACCTGCCCGCCGTCGCCGCCTGCACGCTCGTCGCGGCGATCGGGCAGCGCACCTTCTGGTCGTCCGTGTTCGCGGTCATCGCCGACGCGTCCGACTCCGGGCCCGCCGAGGACAAGGACCGCTGGTTCGCGTTCACCAACATGGTGCAGAACACGGGCTACGCCCTCGGCGCGCTGACGGCGGGCGCCCTGCTCCTGCTCCCGGGCGACCTGCCGTACCTGCTGGCCATCGGCACCAACGCGGCCTGCTTCGCGGTCTCGGCGGTGCTGCTCGTGGCCGACCGTTCGGCCCGGCGGGCCCAGGGCGCCGACGCCGCCGCCCCCATCCGGGCGCACCGTGTGCCGACGCTGCCGTACCTCGGGCTGATCGGCGTCGCCGCGCTGTTCGCGTTCTGCAGCACCGTCCTCGGTTCGGGCCTCGGGATCTACGTGGTCGACGGCCTGGCCGCGCCCGCCGCGCTCGTCGGACCGCTGCTGGCGATCAACACGATCCTCAGCGCCCTCGGGCAGGCGCCGGCGGTGCGCCTCACCCGTCGTCGGTCGCGTGTCGCCGTCATGGTCACGGCCGGGATCATCTGGTCGGTCTGGGGCCTGTACACCGCGGTGCTCGGCCTGGCCCCGGCGTGGCTGATCGTGCCGGGCCTCGTCCTGTCGGTGCTCGTCTACTCGGTCGCCGAGCTGCTGCACGGCCCCCGCTCGCTCGCCTACGCCGCCGACGCCGCCCCGCCCGGGCAGCGCAGTACCTACCTCTCGTGGTTCCAGTACTCCTTCGCGCTGGCGAACATCGCGGCGCCGGGCGTCTTCGCCGCGACGTTCAGCGTGGACCCGGCGCTGCCGTGGGCCGTCACGTCGGTGGTGGCGCTGGTCGCGTGCGTGGGGCTGGTGCTGATCGCGCGGACGCTGCCGCGGGAGGCGGCGCGGCCGTGACGGGCCCGAGACCGCTCACCCGAACGACAGCAGGTCCGCCCGCATCCGCTCCGTCTGGGGCTGCGGTCCGTAGACCCGGTCTCGCGCGTCCAGCGCGCGCAGCACCAGCGCACGGCCGAAGTCGTCGATCTGCCCGGTCAGGCGCAGCAGCGTGAACCCCGCGCCGATGACGACGTTGATCATGTCGGCGTCGTCCTCGTCGAGCCCGGCCGCGACCTCCGCCTCGTCGCCGAACCACTCGGGGTCGATCTGCGCCAGGGTCGTACTGCCGTCCAGCTCGTCGGCCCGTCGCGCGGTCAGGACGACCAGATCCCACCCCTCGTCGTTGCCGAAGGGTGCGAAGTCGTCGCCCTCGTCGTCGTAGATCGGGTCGCGAAAGTGCGCGGCGAAGGCCGTGTGCTTGGGCCCGAGGTCGCCCTCGTCGTCGGCCGTCGCGTCCGCAAGGCCGGGTCGTTCAGTCACCGGAACCGCCACCCACGGCACCGACCGGCGCCGCCGAGCCCAGCGCCTGCCGCAGGTCCTCGACCGACTGCTCGACCTTGCCCAGCCACTCGGCGAGCGACTCGGCGCTGGCCTCCTGCCACAGCTCGTAGACCTCCGAGCCGACGCCGAGCACCCGGTCCGTCTGCTCCAGGAGCCACGCGGCGCGCTCGTCGTCGAGCAGGTCGCGGGCCGCCTCCACGGCCTCGGTGTGCGGCAGGTCACGCAGCCCGCGCGCGGCCAGCGCCACCTCGACGAGGGCGAGGACGGCGGCGCCGGCGTCGCTCTCGATGTAGTCGCCCTGCAGCTCGTCGGCGAGGTCGGTGAACGAGAGCTCGCGGTCCGCGAGCGCCCCCAGCGTGTCCAGGGCGCCGTCGTTGCCCAGGATGTCAGTGCTCCATGTACCCATGGCGAGGAACGTACGCGGAGCCACTGACACTCCCCCCGGCGGCCCGAACCGGACCGGCCCACGACCTACCGCAGCAGCTCCCGCAGCCAGGCGATGCTGGCCTCCCCCTGCACCCGCTGGAACTGGCGCAGGTGCGGGATCCCGGGCGGCGGCTCCTGCAGCGAGTTGCGCACGAAGTAGGCCGCCAGCACCGCGACCTGGGTCGCGACGGCCTCGGGCGCGGTGCCTGCCGGGAGCGGCGTCCGGTCCAGCACCTCCTGCGGCGCGGGCCCGCCGAGGGCATGCATGGCGGGCAACATCCCGATGAGGTCGATGAACCCGGCGCCCCGCGCCGCGTGCGGCCAGTCCACGACGACGCCGCGCGGCCGGTCGTCGGGCCCGAGAACGAGCACGTTGTCCGCGCGGAAATCGGCGTGCACCAGCCGGTCGCCCGTGAACGCCTCGACCTGCCGCTCCGGGGCCGCGACCTGCGCGATCAGGTCGACGTGCTCGGCGAACCAGGGGTCGTAGGTCGACAGGCCCTGCGGACGCTCGTCCGCCAGGGCCTGCGCCTCGGACCGCGGCTTTCTGGCGTAGTCGGGGAACGCGTCGCCGTCGGGCGCCTGATGCTCGCCGACCTGAAGGGCGAGGCGCGCCAGCAGGTCGACGTCGTCCAGGTCCCACGGGTCGGTGCGCACCGCGCGCCCGTGCACGGGTTCAAAGGCGAGGACGGCCCAGCTGTCGACCTCCACACCGCCGACGCCGCCGTCGTCGGGCACCTCCAACGACCACAGGAAGCGGGGCGACGGGAGCGTCGCGGGAAGCGCCGCGGCCTTGACCGCCTCGTTCCGGTGCAGCCGCAGGGCCTCCGTCTGGTCGGGAGAAGCGGTCTTGACGAAGACGGGGCCGCGCTCGGTGGTGAGCACACTGGCCAGGCCGGGCGAGTAGCCGCCGTCGTGCGAGACCCAGGAGGTGACCTTCGCGCCCAGGCGGTCCTCGATCGCGGTCCGGATCGGGTCGGGCAGGTCGGGCCAGGTGGGGCGTACGCGGGTCATGCCAGACGAGGGTGCCGGAGTGCGGTGTGCGACACCACCTGAATTCGGCCTACGCCGCGCTCTCGTCCTCCCAGAAGTGGAGGTCTACCCGCCACTCGTCGCCGAGCTCGGCCTGGAGCAGCGCTGCCAGCTCGACGCCCTCGGCCCGTTGCGCCTCGCGCATCTCCGCCGTCGGCCAGCCGGTCATGAAGTCGTAGTGGGCGTTGAAGACGGCCGCCCACGCCTCCAGGCGGGACGTGAGCTCGTCGCTGAGGCTCCAGTCCGAGCGTTGGCTGAAGGGGATGGTCCAGAGGGGCCACTTCGCGGCGTAGTCGTTCATCAGCCGGACGACCCTGGCCGATGGGTCGGCCAGCTTCTGCCCGCCCTTGTCGAGGATCGTCTGCTCGACGGCGGCAGGGTCGATGTCGAGGATCTTGCCCTCGTGCTTGATCGGCACAACAGGTCCCTTCGGTTGGTGTTCTGGGTCAGCGAGCGGCGGACAAGATCTCCCCGCCAGAGGGCCGCCGGACAGGTCGATCGTCGTTCCTTCGGCGCACGCCAATTCCAGCGCAACAGTCCGACGACGTCGCGCAATACACCCTGCCCGTCAGAAGACCGCCGCAGAGAACCAGTCGAACCCGACCTCACCGTTGCGCTGGATCAGCACGCTCGCGAACCCCTGATCCGTCGTCTTGACGCCAACAGGCACCTTGAGGGCGATGGAGCTCTGCCCCACGGTGAGCGCGGCCGGGCTATTCAGGCCCGTGATGCGCACCGTGCCCGCCGAGAACACCTGGAGGGTCACCTCGATGGTGTGGGTCGCGTTCGGCGGAAACTTGAACATGTAGACGATGTGGTACGGCGTGTGCGAGGCGAAGCTCGGGAGCCGGTGGTAGGCCGGTTCCGCCTCCGTGGCGATGAGGCAGTCCTGCACGTACATGCCGAGCGCCCGCCCGCCCGGCAGGGTCCGCCGGGACTGCCGGGGGGTGAGGCGCCCGATCGGCGTGGCGTCGAGCGCGGCGACGTCGTCCCCCTCCTCGCCGAAGGTGGCGGCGAGGTTCGTCCCGTCCTGTTCGGCCTCGTAGAGGACGTCGCGGACGGGCAGGTCCTCCCCCAGTTCGACCAGCCCGGCTGCGTGGAGTCGCTCGAGGACGGCGTCGTCGGGACCGGTCGCCGTGATCTCCCTGAGCTGGGTGAGGGGGTCCGTCTCGGTGTGGGTGTCATCAGACATGATCGCTCCTCGTCGAGCGTCGTCCGCGGTCTGTTGCCGCGGATTCCTGATGGTTCGATCGTAAGAGCGGGACGGCGCGGGCTCCTGGCGGGGCGCGTTGTTCACCCCTTGCGGGTGTTGGAGAAGCTGGCGTCCTCCACCGCACGCTCGAGGGCCTCGACGGACTGGTCGATGATGTCGCGCAGCAGGCGGGCCTTGTGCAGGGCGTTGCGCGCCTCGGCCGGGGTGTCGGCGTCGAGGTCGAGCGTGACGACGCGGCCGCAGTCAGCGATGGTCAGACGTGCGCTGACACGCTTGGCCTGTGCGTCGTCGGTGAATCCGGGTTCGGTGGTGATGTCGGCCAGCGCGTACGCGCCGGCGTGGTGGCCGCGGCGGTTCAGGAAGGTGCGGCGGTAGAAGCGTCGGAACGCCATGGGTACCTCGTCTCAGGACAACTCCCGCCTGAGTGGGCGGGGTCGGTACCCGCGGGTGCATCTCGCCATGGTGGGACTCTAGGTCGGGGGCGGTGGGGAGTGCACGGGAATTCGGCGGTCTGCCGACCACGGATGCGACGGCCACCGACACGGGCGAATGCCCGACACAATGAGGCCCGTGGAGCACGCGATGGCACTCGTACCCGGCGAGATTAGAACCCTCACGAGTCAGGAGCTCGAGGGCGCGCGCCGGTGGCGCACCCAGCTGGAGGCCTGGATCGCCGCGAACGGCCCCGTCCCCGCAGGCGTCAGTCTGCAGTGGCCGTCGATCACCACCACAGTCGAAGTCGAGCACGCCGCCGACGGCAGTACCACGCTCTGCGGCATCGACGAGCAGCGCTACGACGTGTACCGGACGCACTTTCGGCCGAGCTCGCCGCTGGCCTGCCCGGATTGTCGACAGGTGGCTACCGGTGCGTGAGCCCGGGCAGTACCGCGACCGTGCGCTCGCGCCGACGACGACGCCCGACGAGATGCGCGAGCTCGCCGGCTGCCCGTACCCGTTCGTGTGGCAGGCGCTTGCGACAAGGCCGGATGTGCCTGCGGACGTCCTCGAGGCACTCATGCACCGGTCCGACACCGACTGGAACAACAACCGGCTGTTGGCGCTGATCGCTCGACATGAGCAGGCGAACCGCCCGGTGCTGCTGAGCGTCCTTGAGCATGTTCAACGGCTGCTTGCCATGGGTGAGCGACCGTATGCCGCCGGCCTCGCGCTGGCGAGCCGGGCTGAGCTCACGGTCGACGAGGCATCCGGGATGCTCACGAGGCCCGGAGGCTCGCGACGGTTTCGTGTGGGGCTGCGAGCGCGGCTTTCGGAGCGTGCCGCGTCGACGAACGAGCGTCCGATACGCACCGCGCCGCTCAGCGGCGACGAGGAGACGGCGTCGCCGTTCCGGGTCTCGTAGGACCGTCATTTGGTCGCCGCAGGTGCTGCTCCCGATGGCGCGTCAGCACTCCTGCTGATTCTCTCCAGTCATGACACTCGTCGTGATCGGGGCGATCCTCTTCCTGGCCGGCACGGCGGTTGCCTTCATCGCGGGCCGGCCCCGGGACGGCGTCCCCGCCCCGGGCTGGTTCCCGGACCCCGCCTCCCACGTCGCGCGCCAGCGCTACTGGGACGGCCGGGCATGGACCGGCCAGACGGCCGACGGCGGTCCGCCCGCCGAGCGCGGCCGTCGGTTCCGCGGACGCTTCTGGGGCTCGTGGGTCTGGCAGCTGCTGGCGGCCGTCGTCGTCCTGCTGGCCGGATCGCTCCTGTACCAGTCGTCAGGAAACGTCCACGTGATGGGTCTGGCGAGCCTGCTCGGCATGGCCGGCGTCTGCTGGGCCTTCTACGGTTTCGTGAGCCGCCAGCTCGCCCTGCACGACGTCGTCGGCCCGCTCACCATCGTGTCGGTCGTGGTCGGGACCAGCGGCGCCGTCGTCCTGATCGCCGCGAACATCAACTCCTGGATCATCGACGGCGCGGGGATCGCGACGGCGACGGCGTGGGTCGGCGTCGTCGAGGAGGGGACCAAGCTGCTGGTCCCGCTGCTGCTGTTCGTCCTGGGCCGCTACCGCGACCCGCGGGCGGGAATCGCGCTGGGCCTGGCCTCGGGCTTCGGCTTCGCGATCACGGAGACCACGCAGTACGCCTACGAGACGGCGGCGGCGTCCGGCCCGAACTTCTGCGGCACAGGAACGCTGGATTCGACGCCGGCCGCGGTGGTGCAGGAGCAGATCTTCCGGGTGTTCACGGTGTCGCCCCTGCACTGGCTGTGGACCGGTCTCGCCGCGACGATCGCGTGGCGGCTGTGGCACCTGTACGGACGCCGCGGCATGTGGGGCGCGCTGGGCGGGATCGCGCTGGTGATGGTGGTGCACTCGCTCAACGACAGCTCGGCGACGGCGTTCTGCGACAACCCTGCCGCAAGCACGGTCGCGGTGGTGCTGCGGTGGGTGCTGGTGGTGGTGATGTATGTGGTGTTCCGGGCGTGGGCGCGGAAGTCGGTGCCGCCGCAGCTGGTGGGGGTGGTTGGGCGGGGGTGGGTGCCGCGACGGTTGCCCCGTGGCCACGGCTCGTAGTGTTCTGCTCTAGCTCAGCGAATCAGGTACCGCGGGACGTGAGCCTGGATGTGAGCCCGGACAGCTGCCTGGTCAGCGAGAGGCACTGCCCGCTTGGGCAGCCAGTAGATGAGTGAGGCCAGTCCGTTCGGCACATAGACGTAGTACGCCTCGTTCGCCTCCAGGGCACGCGTGGCCACATTCCACGTGAATGCTTGGCTGCCACTAGGCCCCTCGTGACGGAAGCCCTCGGTGTCCAGAATCGCACGTACGGGTTCGCGGTTCAGCGGCTTGCGCCAGGCGGCCCGGCCACCGAAGGGCACGTAGCCGAAGGCGACAAGGGCGGCCAGTGCGGCGACCAAGGTGAGGGGCAGGAGGGTCGTCGCGTCGATGGCGGGTTGGCCGTCGTCCCGCACGAGGAAGAAGCCCATCAGGACCGCAACTGCGAGCAGGGTGAGCATCACCCAGGCGAGCGTCTTGAGCATTCGCAGCTGGGGCATGTTGCGGAGGAGATCGGTGTAATCCGATGGCGTGGGCGCGAATTCGTACACGGCCACGAATGTGGTGCTTGCCGTGTTCGGTCGGTAGTCGTCTGGTGTCACGCGGCGCAGCGTAACCCTGGCGTTCTGGTCGTTTGGCTGGTGCGCGGGGTGAAGGTGCGGGTGAGGTGCGTACGCCCCGCCGGCAGCAGGACGGGCACTGCCACACTGTTCACGACGCGGGTGCCAGCAGTTCGGTAATTCCGAGCACTTCACTCGAGTACGCCACGAATCGCCCGGGGCACCCCGTCAGCCCATGCCAGACCAGGCTCAACGGGGATGACCGTCGCGTGAAAAACCAAATGTTGATCATATGGTTCGGAGGCGTTGGATCGTTGGAAATCTGCGGTTTCCAGTTTAGCGGGGCAGGGCGTGCCTGCTGCGTGCCACTCCGAGATCAGATGCTGGCATTGCGCCGAGACGCGACGTTACCGCGCGGATCCAGCTCGACCTCCAGAGTTCCCAGCATGTGGAGTCAGGCGACCCAGGGGCCGAACTTTGCCTGCATGGGGTCCATCCGGCGGAACGGCGGCTGATAGGCCTTCTGCACCATCGAGTGCCGACCTTTGGCAGTGCCGCAAATCGCTGCGGCCATCTTGACGTTCACCTCGGCTCGTAACGGGAGCCCGAGGTCGTTACGGTCCGCGTATTGAACGCAGTGCTCGCAGCCGCACTCCACGATCACCGTGGGAATGTCAGTGCGCGGCTGTGCGGTCACCGAGTCCGTCCCCTCGTCACCATGAGATGTCGTAACACCATACTTAGCCGATACCTAGCACACGGACCGCGAATAGGCCAGAGCCTCTGCACTGTTAGGTCCACCCTGGGCGTGACGGGTGAATCGGACCACCTGACTCCGCTTCGTTTCGCTCTCCGCCGGATCGTAGCGGCCAGAATCTGTTGGGCAGCGCTGCTGGCAGATCGAGCGTCTCATGATCCGGGTCGCCCCAGGACCAGACCACTTGCACTCACAGGCCTCAGAGTCCGGCCCACGCTCGCTGCTGGGCAAGCGCGGCCTTCGCAGGCCAAAGTGCCGGGTCAGAGGGGAGCCGGATCTTCCTGCCACTGATCTCTCGCTCATACTCGGTGCCCTGGAGACTCGGTGAAAGAAGAACTACCCGGATCGAGTCATGCACGGCCATAAGACCCTTGTCCCAAAGCCTGTGCACGTCAGCTCGCAGCAGGAGACCATTTGCCACGGCACTGGACCTCAGTCCGCTGTAGGGACGGATGTGTGCTGCCTCGAGCGCCTCGGGCACGTCGCAACCGGTGACAGCGCACCTTCCTTCGTAGGCGGCAAGGACGTGGTTCCTAAAGGAAGCCTGCTCCCCACGAACCACAACCATGCGCAGCGATCGCTTGCGCTCGTCGGACAGTTCCAGTGGGTCGAACACGGCAGGGTCGCCATCTTCTTCAAAGAGGGCTGCAGTGACGCGCACGGCCGCCGGGCCGTCCGTTAACGAGACTCGCGCCAGGTCGTTGGCCACGATCCCGTCGAGAATGGCCCGCAGTGCCTCGTTGGTAACCGTCCCGCCATCGAGGTCCGTTTCCTCAGGCCATCTACCTGTCGTTGTCTCGATGATCGCGGCCAGCAGCAAGCCCTTGCTGCGAAACTCTCGTCGACTCCCATCAAAGCCCAAACCGTAAGCGACCGCCTCGAGGAACGGTCGCTCGACACTCGACCCTTTCGCACAGGTGAAATGGTCGATCGCTAAGGCATCAGAGATGGCAGACATCAAAGGACGCTCGGGTTCACGCGTCCCGGTACCCACAGCTGCTCTCGCCATGCCCGCACTGTAGCGCCTGGGCTGGTGCCAGGCAGATTTCAGAAGCGCCCTATACCTGGCTCTTTGCCATCCTCGCTTACCTGACCGCCATGGGTACAGTGACCGAGATGGCCAGAGTGGTACCTGCAGCTGTGCTGGCCGACCGGCTCGTGCCAGTCGAGGTCGACGCCGACAACGTGTGGCTCCCGGCGGTCCCAGAAGGACGACTGTGTGCGCGACCTTCGCGAGCACGGCTAATCGGTGGGAATTTACTCGAGAGACGCCACGGGCACGGACCGCCTGCGGACACATTTCTCGACTAGGTCAGCCGCTCTCCGGTCCGAGTCGTGCTCCCAAACTCGAAGGACCTGCCATCCGAGTTCTGCGAGCGCGCGATCTGTGTCGGCGTCGCGAGCAGCGTTGGCGGCGAACTTCTCCTGCCACCATGCGGAGTTCGAGCGCGGCTTTGTGCCGTGCTCGGGGCATCCGTGCCAGAAGCATCCGTCGACGAAGACGGCGACCTTCACCCTGGTGAAGGCGATGTCGATTGTTCTCCGCCTCTGCCCAGGGACCGGGTAGGCCACACGATAACGCAGTCCTCGAGCGTGGAGTTCTCGCCGCAGGGCGACCTCTGGTGCGGTGTCGCGCCGCCGTGCCCGTGACATCCGTGTAGAGACACCCATGGACGATGAGCCCGGGTGAGTCGAAACACGCTGGGGAACCATCCGCGTAGTAGTTACCTGCCGGTCGGAGGCCACACGATGAGCCCGCGGCTGGCCGTCAGACATCAGGTGTACGACTCAACTTTCGACCGCGCCTTCTCCTGGCCTCGGAGCACGACCTCACGGACCTTCTCCCGAAGATCACCGCCTGTATCGGCCATTGTCTTGCGCACTGCGTCGACCACGAGCTGTCCACGCTCGTCGAGTTCAAGCAGCCAAGCGTCCCGCTCGATCTGTGCAGCCAACGCCTGGGCGACGATCCCGCTGTTCACCCCGTTGCCCAGCTGCTTCCATGTCGCCGACTCCTTCTGGCCGGCCCACGAGAACTCGCTCGGCAACCCCTGCAACAGCGCCCCTTCCTCGATGGTGAGCCGCCGCTCGAGAGGTCCGATGATTGGTGTCTGCGAGATCGCCACGAGGGCCGGAAGGTGCGTCAGTCGCTTGACCCGCAGTCCGGACGGACGCATCGAGATCACGCAGTTCTTGATAGAGGTCTCCCACTGAGCTTGCCACTCGAGCTTCTGCCGTGACTCCGGGAAACTTCTCGTGGTGCCGAGCCACGTCGCGGTCCACTCCTTGTCATAGGCCCGCAGCCGGTCGTAGAGCCTGTAGTTGTTCGTAAGGTGGCTGACCTTCCAGGCCATCCCGGCAGCGCTTCGGAGCTCCTCAGCACGCTGGGTCACATCGGCGGTCCACACGTTGGCCCAGATCGGGAAGCCTGGCAGTTCCTTCGCCGGGCGCCCCTCGGCATCAGCCTCGTGGACGAGCATCTCGCGGGCCTTCTTGACGAAGGAGTCCCAATGCTCGATCCACTTCCATTCCTCCGGTGACACGCTCGGTCCACCTTCGAGGTCCCCGTTGAGGGGAAGGTCCTTCATGAGATCCCACTCACGGGTCATCTTGAACTCCGCCAATGAGATCGGCTCAACCTCGTCCTCCGGGTCGGGCAGGACGACCTCGCGGTTCGCGATCGCATCGATTGCGACCGACGTCGGCCGCTCCGGCTGGACACGCGTGGCAGCGATGAACACTCGATCACGCGTCTGCGGGTGCCCGCCGCGCTCGGGTGCGACGTTCACCGGAGAGAGGATCGCGGCGGTCCTGCTCACTCGATATCCCCGCTCCCGGAGCTTGTCGATGATGATCTTCCACTCGTGGGTGTGGCGGGGGCCAGCAAGGTTCCTGACGTTCTCAAGCAGCACAACCGCGGGCTTGCGGTCTTCGATTATCCGGAGGATGTCGAAGAACAGAGTGCCCCGCGTCTCGTCCATGCCGCGCTGCGCGCCGGACTTGGAGAACGGCTGGCAAGGGAAGCCTGCGACCAGGACGTCGTGCTCAGGAACGACTACCTCACTCGCGCTCTGCGTGTCGATCGTTATGTCACCCTTGGCGTTGCTACCTAGCGGCTTCCTACCCCAGTTGGCCTCGTAGACGCGCTGGGCTGCGGGGTCGATCTCGACGGCATACACGCACTCGCCGCCCATAGCGTCGAGCACAGCGTGGAACCCGCCGATGCCGGCGAACAGGTCGATGTACTTGAAGGCCGGCGTATCAGGCTGGTTGTCGCTCACAGGCACTCCGTCGATGGGCTCTTGTTCGAACACGTGTTTAGCTAACCTCATCCAACGCGAGAACGCAAGTACCACGGCGGGGTGTTATGAGGGCAGCGCCAAGTCTCCCACGGTCCGACCCCGACGCGCCTGTGCCAGGGTGTGCAGGTGACCGAAGCCACGTTCAACCCCGCGACCTCGATCCCTGAGGCCAGTGCGCGCATGTTCGCTCTGACCGCGTCCCAGGACGCTGGGACTCGCGGACCGAAACGATCTCTCGTGGCGCTGGCACAGAGCCTGGGGCTGGACGTGGACTTCGCAGCGGTCAACGCAGAGCTCGGCGGGCAGATCGCTGGCGCTCTCGGCACCGACTGGCAGACCGACGTCGACTACCGAAATCTCCAAGTCACCCTGTCCGGCATGAACATGCTGCTTCACGCGGCCTCCGAGAACCTTGTGACCATCTCACGTGCCACCACCGTGTCCTCGGACGCAACCGCGGCCCGCGTGCTCCACGCGTTTCCTGGCTTCAAGGCTGCCCGGCGAAAGCAGGAAGCAGTCAATCGCATGTGCGACCTCGCTGGCGTCCCCCATGACGAGCTCGGTCCGGGCGGCAAGGAGCACACCTGGACGCTTCAGGACCTCGCCAAGCGTCTCGCGCCACATCTGCTCGAGCGGAAACGGACCAAGCACCAACTCGCCGCCGCCCTGTGTGCCGAGTTTGGCGTGCCATGGATCGACAGCGCAGGATCGACTGGCGCCAGCATCACCCTCGAGGGCCTCAACCTGATCCTCGCCGGTGCCGAGCGCCGAGCCCACGTCACATCATCCGCATGGACAACTGCCAGAGATGAGGCCACCGCGCTGGTCGACGTCCTTCGCACGGGCCTGCCTGACCACTGGGACGGCCGAAAGTGCATCGAATGGATGCGCGAGAGCGGCTCCACCCAGTGGCGACAGATGGAGTGGGCCGGCTTCTACTTCGAGGAGAAGGTTCGCGAACTAATCAACGGGACCTACCCCACCCCGCCGGTCGAAGGACCCCGCACTCGGTTCGGCAGCACGGTATTCGACTACGCCTCTCCCACTCGAGTCTGGGACGCGAAGGCACACACCTCGAAGACAACGAGCATTCCGCCCGACGGGCAGCCAGCCAAGCGCGCCAACAGCACGATGTGGCTCAACGACGCACGCGCAATTCGCGAGTGCGTGGCAGAACAAGGACTCGGGTTCCTGATCGTCGACGGTCTCGCAGGGCTCGACGCGCTCGGGGAGTTCCGCGCCTGGCACAAGGCGTACGCAGAGTCCGACGGGCGACCGCTAAGCGGATACGTCGCGAGCACGGGCACCTCACGTCCTCGCAAGGCCACTTGGACCCCAGTGAGCCTGCAAGCCATCTGGATCGAGAACACCTTCGAGCTCGACGCAGGGATTACTGCGGGCTGGCTCATTCAGAAGGACCAGCCCGACTGGGGCGCCGCTGAGTGGAAACGTAAGCGAAACGACAAGTTTCAGGGAAAGCCGCACCTGGCCGGACCATGGCAAGTCGCGTCACACTCATGGAACTTTTCTGAGGGTCTACCACTCCGTTGACAGCGCCACTTCTCTCCTCCTCCCCGGAAACGCCTCGCTCGATATCCGAGGGTCGTCGGCCGTGGCGCTCAGCGCCTCGGTGAAGGCTCTCTCCCAGTGCCGCACGGCAATCATCTAACGTCACGATGTTCGCAGCCGCGGGGGCCAGATCTGGCTTGGATCGAGAACACATCGGATTCGACCGACTGGGCTCGAGCAACGAGGGTCGCGAGTTAAGGCAAAGGTGCCCGACGAGGGAGCACCCAAGCGATGGTCGCGTTCGCGAACCAACGGGAACTCAGTGGGTCTTTGGAACGCGCACGCTCTGGTGCCGCTCGAACGACACTCCGAACCTCAGTCTTCGCGAATATGAGGCCGCTCGTGCCCCGGTCCCCGCTGGACGCGCACTTCGAACGGGGCTGGTCACTGCCGCGGGCCAGTCAGCCTTCCCACCGACATCGCTCTGGCGGCTATGTCAAGTTGTCGCGACGCGCACCCGATGCCCCGACGGGACCGTCACACTTGGCGCGTTAGGGGCCAGACCGGTCCTCGCCCGGCGGTTCCGATGACCGCCCTGCCCGGCGCACGCATCCGAACACGAGGGAAGTGTCCTTGCGCGCTCCTGCTGTGGTGAGCCTGGTGCAGGGTCCTGCACGGCGGTAAGACCCTGCATCTCTCGGTATGTCAGCGCACGGCGGGCATCCTGCGGGAGCGACGGTTGCTCGCGGGCACCATCCATACATATGCCGAGCGCTCCAGAGCGTCTAACTCGGGCAATGTGGAGGTGGTGGCCGCAACGCTGACGACGTAAGCCCAGTCACGAGCGTTCCCTGAGCGCACGTGCTCCACTATGCGCTTGGCGAGCACCCGACGGGTCTGTCCTACGTAGCAGGGCACGCCGGACGCGGTGATTGCGCAGTAGATCCGGGGGCCGCTGAAACTGGGACCATCACCCGCTGCTAGGGCAGCGAGGGGGTAAGCGGTCATGGCATCCGGGTCCGGCAAACCACGCGAGGTGACCCACGCCTGCCAATCCCTTGCCGCGGCGGCGAGCGACGGTGACGGTGCTGCACCGCTCACGCTTGAGCTCCGGTCGGGCGGAACGCGTACATGCCGGCCTGCGCCTGGACAAGGTGGTCAAAGGTCTCCTGCCACGGCCCCATACCGGTGATGTCCTGGCCGACCATCTGTGCGCGGCCACGCAGTTCGCTGATGGACGTAACGAGCGTGTTGAGCGCTTCCGCGTCGCCAGCGAGGTCCTTGAGCAGCAGCTCCATCTCGTCACGCGCCTGCGCGACAGGGTCGACGTCGTCGTCCGGCTTGTCGTCGAGGGGAGTCTTGAGACCTTCGAGCGCGAGATCCACCAGGTCCGCCGCCTGGACTCCACCGACAGCGGCGCGGCGGACGTGCCCGTTGGCGTCCAGAGACGCGAAGCCCTTGGAATCCATGTCGACGGCAGGCAGAGGGTCGCCGGCCGGCTCGTAGTCAGCGTGGAACCAGTCCGCCGCCAGCGCCAGCTGAGTCAAACCCTTCCGCGTGGCAAGCAGGCCCTTGAACAGCTCGACGAACGTGATGCGTCGGACACGCTTCTTCGCACCGCCAGAACCACCGAGGAGAGTGGTGCTGACACGGCCGTTGGCGATCAAGGCGATCGCGCCCACCAGGCGCAGTTCGGCCTTGGCATCAGCGTCGCCCCCGAAGGCGAGTGGGACGAGCTCCATGTACGAATTCGGAGAGCGCAGAATGAGGCCAGCGTGCGGCAGCCCCGGGTCCAGCACACCCTTGTAGGTCCACGCCGAGCCGAGAGGCTTGACCCCGGCCCACGGCCGCGAAAGCGCAGCGGCCAGGATCTCGACGGCGTGATGCAGGTGGACCGCGCCATAGGTGCCCTGTCGTCGGATCTGAGCCTTGAACTGGGCGTACTTGTCGTGGAGCAGGAGCTTGCAGATCTGGGCAGCGCGGTCGAGCGGGTGCTGGTCGTCATCGACATCGACGACGAGTGCGAGTTCGTCGTTGGACAGTACGCCTTGGCGATGCATCGCATGGAGGATGTCGAGCGTCTGCTTGAAGAACTGGTCGTCGTCGTCCCACTTTTCCTGGCCGGTGTGGATGTCGGCGACCATGCGGTCAATCGCACCGATCATCTCGCCGTTGACTTCCGTCGGGAGATACAGGCGAGTCGGCACGACGAGGATCTGGTTCAGGTGGATCGCGCGCTGCCCGAGGCTGGACGGTTCCTTGCCTCGCGCGGGGAGCCGGTCCGCCTCGTACTCACGTAGCCACGCGGTGCGGACCGTGTGCTGCGCGGTCTGGAACGCGTCCGCGTGGGTCGTCGGCGAGACCCGCACTGTCGGCAGCAGGTGGTCGATGATCCGATTGGCCACCTGCTTCGCTGTCAGCCGCTCGCCGTCGGCGATACCGAGGCCCAGCATCATGCAGGCGGTCCACCGGGTGATGCCGTCCCGGATCAGGACGACGAACTGATCGGGCGTGCCGTCCTCGAACGTCAGGATCGCGAGGTGCGTCGCCAGTTCCTGTCGCACACCGGTCGCGAGGATCTCCGCGGGGCGCTTGCGCGCACGCAGGTCATGCACAGTGCGCGCGATGTCACCCGCCGTAGTGGCCCGGTAGCCAGCCACGTCGGCGAAGCGGTAGCAGGGAATCCCCTCGCGGATCGTCGGCGTAGGCCACAGCGGGTCGATGGCCCGGGTGGCCGACATGCCTCGCGGCTGCGGACCGGGCAGCAGCATCGGTGTGGAGGCCTCGTAGTGGGCCGCAAGGAGGTCGCCCTCCGGGGTCGCGACCCGGAACGCTCCGGCGATCTGCGCATCCGCGGCAGCCGGGTCGTCTGTGGTTCGTGAGATGACTCGCCCGGCCTCGGGGGGTGCGGTGAACACGACGTCGGAGGTGGCCTTGTCGAGCGATCGGCTGATGAGCTGCCCGGGCCGGGCGCGGACTTTGTGGACTGTTGGGTGTGGCCGCAGCCGTGCCGTGATCTGCACGTCTCCGAGTTCGGCGATGAGCTCGCCCGCAGCGAGGGCTGGACGTTCCGTTTCGCTGATGTCCTCGTCGTCGGCGCCGGGGATCGTGAAGGCGGGGTTTGGCGTCATGGCAGTGAGCCCTTCAGGGGTAGAGGGCTCTGCATGACAGAGGCCCGCCCATTGGGAAGGGCCGTAGTGGACCCGTCTGGTGACGGAAAGCTCCTGAGTCGCACCATCTGGGTGAGACGCGTCTACGGCTTCGAGCGCGCTCTTCGACTTTCCCCACCCCTCGCCCAGGATCCGCCACCTGCAGGTGAAGAATCGAGAGCACCAGGGCCTGATCAACTCGCACGGCGCCAGGCCGCGACCGGAGGTTTGTACGATCGGCGGCAGCACTCTATCAGCTTGGGGCCGAATTGCCCCGCTTGTCGGACTCCTGTGCAGCCGATGTCGCGCCGTGGGCAGAGCCCCCAGGCAGCACGGTGCCTAGCAGGCCGGCGGCATCGATGAGCTCAGCCACCGGAACAGTGAACTCTCCCGCGGTGACGTCGTTGCTCCCGTCCTCGTTGAGCACCTACGGCGCGGGTTACCGAACTCACCTGCGGATCTCTCAGCAGGATCAAGCAGTCGTCCTCATCGCTCACCCATGGGGCAATGGGCTGCAAGGACTGGGGAACTCAGGAACACTGCAGTAGGGCTGCTCCCTGACCTACCGCCGCCCGTTTCAAAGCAGGCACCCGTGACGGCGGACTGGCGCGACACAACGCTCGCGCTCACTGGCGGCCGCCAGGAGCACTGCTGGCGCGACACAAGGTCGCGCAACTATGCAACAAGGTCAGCCGTCAAAGAGACGACAGGATAAACGCGTCCAGGTCGTTCGACGCGCTACTGCGCCGACGGGTCGACCTGAGTCGAGAGACCGTAATGCCCAGACACCTGCTGGTAGCTAACGCGGCATGACGAACAGCGGCCTAATCTGGTGAGAGCAGTGGGCCCTGGCTACCCAAGCCAGGACCCACCGGCCAGCACGAGCAACTACAACGACAACCCATCTCTCGGGCCACAACCGAGCGGGATCTGCCTCGTCACTCCGACCACGCGCATCGGGTACACGTACGCCGACTACCGGCTAGTCCATCGTTCGGCGCAACCGCACCGGGACACGTACCCCAGTCGAGAAGTCGCTCTCCCGAAGGACCTGCCCCAAGCGTACACCCGGGGATACGCAGCAGCACTGTCACCTGCGCAAACACTCGGATGCTACCGAAGATGGCCGCGGTAGAACAAAACAGACGCAGGGCTAGTTACAATGACGGTACGACTCTGACAGCACACTCGCCGCGTCCCAGACGAGCGAAGTAGTGAGGGCATCAATACATCATCGTGACAACGAAGCGAGGAATCGTCGTGGGGACTGGGGTCCAAGACGCCAACAAGGCGCGTGTAGCACTCGGGCTTCCAGCAGTCCCAACTTTGCGCCCAACCGCTCAGGAGGAGGTCAACTGGCTCCTCGCTTCGACCCTGCGGCGAACCACCACGCCGCTGAGAAAGGCGTTCGTTCGCAACGACGACCCAGAAGTTGACCCCCCTCTCGCCCAGATCGTCTCGACACGGGGACGTGGCGGCGGAGTCGCGTTGAAGTTGCTTCTCGCCCTCGTCCGACGTAGTTCGGCCGCGCCCTACAGCACCCGGCTGTCAGCCCGGAGGTGGGCATCTTTGCTCGACCTCGACGATCCGGCCCAACTCGGGGCCCGACGGATCACCGATGCACTGAACCGACTCAAAGAGCTGGGCTTGATCACTGTCGAGACGCACCGAGGTGAAGCGTCAGAAGTCACGCTGCTACGTGAGGACGGCTCTGGCATGGAGTACCTGCCTCCAAGCGCAAGCGCCCGTACTGGCCAGCGCTCCACACCCGAAAACTGGTACTTCCAGGTCCCCGACAGCCTGTGGAACGGCCACATTCAAAGCATGAGCGCACCAGCGCTCACAATGCTGCTCGTCTTTCTGGCCGAGCCCGCAAGCCGCAAGGACGGGCTCTGGTGGTCCGTCGAGAATTTCCCTGCCTGGTACGGCATAAGTGCCTCGATGCGAGCCAAAGGCACCAGCGAGTTGCGCGACCTTGGACTCGTACGAATCTCCAAGAAGAAGATCGACACCCCGCGCGGGGGCAACGGCGACGATCGCGATCGCGTCCGCAACCTCTACACCGTCAGCGGCCCCGCCAGAGGCGTCAGCCAAGGTGCTGGCAACACCGGGAAGGCCGGCTCGGGCGAGTCCGCGAGCCCCACACAAGGCCGTACCGTCCGACGCCGCAGAAAGCGCCGCCCCTCTTAAAGGACCAGAGAGTGCCGCTGCACGGACAGGTGACGCGGCAGTGGCAGCATGCGTGGTTCGCGACTTTGGGGTGTACCAACTCGGTGCAAGAAGCGCGGGGGGAAGGGCAGCCTGCACGTTGGCGCCTAGGGCGTCGCGGTCGCGCGCTTGGCGAGGCTCGGTGAGCGAACGCCCGAGAGGCTCGTTTCCCATGATGCTGCACTTGTCGCGTTAGGCGGCCACCGCGACAAGCGCCGGTAGCACCGGCCCGTGTCCCGACAGCCCCGCGGCAAACCCCAAGCGCTGGACCCATGCAGCACGGTCTCGGACAATGGTCCCGCGAGGGTCGTGGCCCGTTCTTAGATGAGATGAGCGCGTTCGGCCAGGGCCTCGCGGACGTCGTCGGGCGTAGGCCCGAGCGCTGGAGGACGAGGCCGGCGATCAGCCGCGCAGGGCCCCCATCGGACGCGCCCACCGCGACTCGGACCAGGGCGCGCGTCTTGCACCCAAGACCGTTCGGATCGCCTTCTCCGTAGGGCGGCAGGTCCACGACCGACAACTCTGGTAGCCCGGCCCACGGCACGAGTTCCGGGCGAGGCGCGTCGGGGTCATCTGAGGCAGCAACCCGGGCCCGCCGAACGGCAACAGGGTCCGTCGACGTCGAGGAACCGCAGTTGGTAGACAGCAGGCAGTCATCACACGATTTCGATCAGGAGTTTGCGGATGTCCACTCGCCGCACGACTCCCCCCAGCCTCAACCCCGCCACACCCCACTGATCGCAATCACCACGCCGATCAACGCAAGCACCCCGTAGAACGGCAGGATCGACCACGACTTCCAGACCCTCCAGCCGGGCAGCCACGCCCTGCGCGCAGCCGACAGCCGGCCCGGCCGCGAACCGGGCCGCGGCGCCGGCACACCGACCCCGGACGGATCCAGCGAGAAAGCCCTGACAGGCGCAGCGTTCCGCGCGACAACGTCGTAGAGCTGCCGGTACTCACGCTCGACACGCAGGTAGTTGGCGTCGATGTACATGAGCAGGAGAACCGTCGCCAGCCCGAGCAGCGCCAGGCCGGCGGACCGTTCGGTCACGCCGAACCCGTACAGGGCGGTGACCACCGGGAGCAGCCAGGTCTTCACGTTCGCCGAGGCGCCGGCCATGCGGGTCACGACGGCCTGGACGAGCTCGAGATGCTTGCGCCGGTCCTCACCGCTCGGTCCGTCACCCACGGCCACCCCGGTCTGGCATGCCGCGCGCAGCAGCGACCATGCCTCGTCCTTCTCGGCCTCCGAGTACCTCGTCCTGGCGGGCCAGATGCGTCCCATCGCGTCCCCGGCCCGTCTCGGCACGAGGTGTACGTGCAGGTGGAACACCGTCTGCGTGGCGGCCGCACCGTTCGACTGGATGACGTTTAGGCCTTCGGGACGGAGCGCAGTTCTGACGACGCCGGCGAGCCGCACGCAGACTCGCCCGAGGTAGGCGGCCTCGCTCTCGTCCAGCGCCCAGATGTCCGGTACGTGACGGCGCGGAACGACGAGGACGTGCCCGACGACCGCCGGCTTGGTCGGGAAGAAGGCCACCACGCGTTCGTCCTCGTAGATCACGCGGGCGGCGGGATCGTCCCCGCGAACGATCCTGCAGAACGAGCATCTGTCGGACGTCGTCAAGGTCGGCACCTCTCCGCGCAGGGCAGGGCACGGGCGTCACCACTATCCGTGTCCCGGATGTCACCTTCGTGACGATCCTTCCAGACGGTTCGCAGGACGGAAACACCTGCCAACTGGTGGTGGCGCCGGACGACGTCGGTCGGGAAGGATGACGGGCACCAGGCATCTCCACCCAGGTCAGAGGAGTGCGATGACGCGGGACGTGTACCAGCTCGCCCAGGTCTTCAACGAGTCGCAGGCGTCGGGCATCACCTACGTAGCGCCGGCCGAAGCGCAACGACTCAAGGGTTCGCTCCTGACGCCGGGAAAGCACGTCACGCTCGTCGGACCGTCCGGGAGCGGCAAGTCGACCGTGGCCGAGCGGGCACTCGCAGCAGCCGGGTTCGACGCGGACCGGATCCTCTCCTTCAACGCGCGGGCCCACACCGGAGCGCAGAGCATCTTCACCGTCCTCGGGGCCGAGCTCGGCGTCGGGCGGACGGCGAAGGCGGTGGAGCCGAGGCTGAGGGAACTCGACCTGATCAAGATCGAGGATGTCCACCGTCTCTCGCTCAAGGCGCGCACCCAGCTCGCCTCACGACTCAAGCTCTGGCACGAGAGCGGCATCCGCGTCTTCATGATCGGGATCGCCAAGACGAGCGACGCCATCCTCGGCCACGACCCAGAGCTCGCGATCCGGAACGACACCTGGTACCTGGGCACGCAGAGCGACACGTTCATGGACACGCTAATGACCCAGGGGGAACGTGCCCTCAACATCAAGTTCGACGAGGCGACCCGTGGTGCGGCGATCAGGGCCGCCAGGGGATCGCCGTCGATCTTCCAGGCGATCTGCCGGGCTGCCTGCGTCGAGGCCGACGTGATGCGGACGGTCCCGGAGCCGCGGCAGGTCGCCATCGACCTCGCAGTCGTCACCCCTCAGATCGCCAAGCAGTTCGACGGTCGCTACATCCGCAGTCTCGTCCACCTGACACAGGGGCGGCGTTCTGTGCATGACGTCTACTTCAAGCTCGTCCAGCGCGCCGCGGCCAGCCCGGGATTCCGCACCGCCTACAAAGAGCTGGACGCCGCAGTCGTCGGAATCGCCGACCCGGCCGACAAAGGCCGGGTCAGGAGTGCGTTCAACCGCGCCATCGACGTCCTGCCGACCTTGATCGAGGAGAGTGGCCTGGACGAGACCTTGACCTACGAGCACCGGACCCTGCGGATCGACGACCCGGCGTTCCGCTTTTACCTCGACCACCTCGACCTCACTCGGGTCAGCTCCGGGGAGGTCCCACGTCGACGCAGGTACGAGTACGACGTGGCGGTGTCGTTCGCGGGGAACGACCGGCCGGTCGTCGACAAGTTCGTCGAGGTGCTCGAGGAACGGCACATCAAGGTCTTCTATGACTACAACCAGCAGGCGGAACTCTGGGGGAAGGACCTGCGCCGCGGGCTCGCCCGCATCTACGGGGAGCAGGCACAGTTCATGATCATCTGCCTGTCCGACGACTACCCCGAGCGCGACTGGACGACGTTCGAGTACGAGGTCGGACGGAACGCGGCGAGCAAGCGCACCGAGGAATATCTGTTGCCCCTCCTCGTCGGGAATCGGCCACCCATCGTCGGACTGCCCGCGACCTTCGGCTTCCTCAGCCTGCAGGACCAGCCGATGGAGAAGGTCGCGGATTTCGTGCTGGAGAAGCTCGCCGCGGTGCAGGAGATCTCCCCGAGCGCACTGCGGCTGCGGCCGGCGCCCTGACATCGGCGCCGGCCTCACCGGGCTATCCGGATCTCCACGATCCGCGAGCTCGGGGAACCGAACTTGCCCGTGTGTGGGTCAGCCGTAAGCGAGCGTCTCGCCGACCCGTCGAACTCACTGCAGGAATCGACGTGCTCCTATTGCGCCGCGTTCTGCGTAGCGGCACCTTGACCGATAGCACGGTCGCGGAACGCCTGGAAGTCGGCCCACCCATCGCTGCCGCCGTCCTCGATGAAGTCACCGGACGAGCAATCAAACGCACGGCACCCGAGAACGCGCGCGGTCTCGCGGACCACCTGGACGACGTCGTCCCCGCCGCCGCGCACGTGCAACATGATCGACTCGACCGGATCCTCACGACCGATGTTGAACTCGATCACCCAGCCCGGCTGCACGAGAAAGCCCCACGTCGGGTCGCTCAGGTCCAGGTCCACGAACGCGGCCTGCAGCCGGTCGAGTACCTCCGCGACCGAGCCGAGTGGTGCGGGCTCGTAGTCGTGCGGGATCTCCTCGATCGTGATCCGGGGTGGTGCGTTGAACAGGCTGATGTCCCAGCTCATCGTGCGGCTCCTTGTCGTTCTCTCGCAACGACACGCACCGTAGCGGCACCCACCGACATTCCCGGCTCTGCCTGCCAGAACGCGGTATGCCACCCGTGCGCAACGGCGCCGCAACCTCGTTAGTCGGGGGCAGCGGGGTAGAAGACGTCGTCGTCCGTAAGCACGAGATGCGCCTCGACCCCGAACGCGCTCAGCAGCACCACGCGCAGGGCGTCGTCATCAAGCAGAAGCCGAGGCGCGCTCGACGGCCTCGCAAACCACGCACCCCTTGGCGGCCTCGCGGCCTGGCCGACGACGACTCGGCAACCGCACCCCGGCCACCGGACAACGGTGCCTTGGTGGCACCAGACGCCTGACTAGGAAGGGATTCCGTGCACGACCGCAAGACTGAGGCCGTGGCCATCGCGATCGTGAGCTCTATCCGTCGTTACTCCGAGGAATCGCCTATCGACTCTCGCGAGGACCAGGGCATGACCGATGAGATCGAGGTGGCGCTGAACAGGCTGTACGAAGAGCTTGAGAACCGGATCTCGCAGCTTGAGCTAGAACTCGAGAACCACATCTAGCGGATCGAACGCCCGATCGCATAGATCAACCCGACGCAGAGGCGGAACATCTCGATGATCAACCAGATTGCAAGCCTCGTGAACATCAGCATCAGAGATATCAGGGCGCTGATAAGCATTGAGGCGAGCTCGAAAAATAGACCGATCACGTGTGAAACCTAGTCTTCATCAGCACGCTTCTGGCGGTTCTTCCGGTGGTTCACCCGGGTGAACCTGGCTTCTCGTGCGGCAACCTCTGGACCGGATCGCGGCTTACCTGACCGACGTCCAGCACGACGGCGGCAGGCCGATCGCAGGACACACCTCCACCAGAACGAGGTCAACGTCCACGGGGTCCTCGTCAACATCGCCGACTACCAGGCCGTCAAGTGCAGAGTCGGATAAGCGCAGTCGCGGCAGAACTAGCCATCTCGGCCCTTGGCTCGTCAGTTCATGATCATCTGCCTGTCCGACGACTACCCCGAGCGCGACTGGACGACGTTCGAGTACGAGATCGGACGGAACGCGGCGAGCAAGCGCACCGAGGAATATCTGCTGCCCCTCCTCGTCGGGAATCGGCCACCCATCGTCGGACTGCCCGCGACCTTCGGCTTCCTCAGCCTGCAGGACCAGCCGATGGAGAAAGTCGCGGATTTCGTGCTGGAGAAGCTCGCCACGGTGCAGGAGATCTCCCCGAGCGCACTGCGGCTGCGGCCGGCGCCCTGACATCGACGCCGGCCTCACCGGGCTATCCGGATCTCCACGATCCCGAGATGGTCGCTGAACAACGCGTCCTCGGTCCTGAACCCGCGCCGGTTCTGGTGCAGAGTTCATGCGCTAGCTGGCACAAAGGACAAGATCATGCTGATGATCGTGGACACCAGCGTCACAATCGCGACGAGGCTGGCGAGACCTGTCTTTGGATTGCTGAACAGCTGCCTGAAGCACTCGCGCAGACGCGGATGTACGAAGAACGTACGCATGCGCTGCCACTTGTGCTGCTGCAGGTGGCAGCCGCGCAGAACCCCTCTGGCATTGTTGCGGCAAGTCTTTCCCGCGGCGCGAACCGGCGCGCCACAGGGATTTGGCGCCTGGAGTAGGAGCCACAGAAGGCCGAGCAGCGAGAACCCCGCGATGGCACCGAAGCCGAGGTCTCGCGTCAACCACCCCACCGCAGCCACAACCAGTGCTGCCAACCCCCAATAGCGCCACGTCAACCTCACCAGGTCCCGCACCATCGTCACCATGGCGTGGACCGTACTGGCCGGTTATTGCGATAGTCGAGACCATGCTTGTGAAACACATTGTCTTGCATTGTGATACGGCGGGGCCGTCCAGGAGTGGTGGATCACGGTATGCAGGATCGCGGTGGTGGTCTCCATGAGCCGAGCCTAGGAAACCTACTGAATGCTCTAGCGTCGTCGACTCAGCCAGCCTCTGGGGTACGCGCTTGTCTGTCGAACTGCCCGGACGGCGAGCTTGATCACAATGACCCCGTCGGGGATCAGATCCGCCGACGGCGGCTCGCCGGACCATCGAATCCAGACAGCTTCCATTCCTTGCGCCGCTGCAAGTCCGAGCTTCTCTGCGCTCCATCGCTTGTTGGCGCGATCGATCTCGACCACGAGATCAATGGTGCCCGGACGCTCTATGACGAGGTCGTACAGCCCTCTCCGGCGCGACACGTTGGTCACATCATCCGGAACGAGTAGGGGCACCTCGGCGCGGCTCAACCAGCCGTTGGCATCGGCCCAGTCACGCACGGCACCTGTGAGCCTTGCAGTCACCTGGCTCGTCTGGAGACCATGCAGTCGTGGCTCTAGCTCTTTGAGCATTTGCTCCAGCGTCACGTCAGTCCTACCCCCGTTCGTGCTTGGGTGGCTACTCATGCGATGTCGATCCCATACATAGCTTGTAGGTAGCGAGAGACGATCCACCACACTACGGACGCGGTTGCAAAGCCGACTACCCAATAGGCGATGAACAGCGGGAGCAACTGAAACCTCTTATCCGGGTGTCGAACGGGAAGCGCTCCACGTTTGATTGCACGACGATGTTGCGAAGCGAGGCGCACCAGAAAAGCTGTCCACCATAACGGGATCCCGATCAGCAGCAACCACCCGATCAGTGTCCATGCGTCCACGATCGTGCGGGACGTGTCCACCTGTGACCCGAACAGCGCTCCGATAACCGCACTAAGCACCAGGACGCCGGTGCCCGCTACCCGCGAAGCAATGTGGTGGCCGGTTTGCTCCCAGAACGTCTCAGGTTCATAGGGGCCAAGCACCCGCAACCACGCCATATACCGACGCGGTTCCAACAGGAACGCCTGGTCACCGGCCAGTGCACTCAGCAACCCCAGAATTACCAAGACCAGTCCGACCACGAGCACACCTAGCATGATGACGTGCGTGCTTGGAGCCAGCACCAGGCTTAACACGCCTGCTATGACAGCTGCTAACCCGGGGAACCCCGTGTAGCGAGCCAAACGACGGGCCCCTCGTCGCCTGTGCTCGAGGACCACCCAATTCCACTCCACCGCGTGATCCCGCTCCTGCGCCATCCAAGTCCCCTCAATTCCTAATGCCTGGGCCCCTGTCGGTCGGGCGACATGTCGCCCGACAAACGACGGGGAAGGGTTCTGCGCTGAATAATCGCACCCACCACTGACACTCTGTCCTCGAACAACTGAGTCCTCACTCAGACTTCCCTCCGGAGTCGATCGTCAGAGCATCCGCCTGGTTTCAGTTCGCAACCGCGCATCGCCCCCGGGACCGTCCCAACAACCCCGCCCTAGGCTCGCCCCAATGCCCCCAACGACAGACCCACCCCCAACCCCCACCCTCCGTACCCGCCTAACCGACACCACCCTCATCGCCATAGCCCTGGCCCTCGCCCTGATCTCCCTCCAGATCCAGACCAACGAAACCCCCCAGCTCCCCACCCCCCTCCTCACCGCCGACCGCGCAACCGGCCTCCTCGGCTGCATCGCCCTCTGGTGGCGCCGCAAGTACCCGGTCCAGATCGGCCTAGCCCTGGCCGCGACAAGCGTCTACTCCGAAACAGTCACCGGCGCCGCGATCGTCGCCCTCTTCACCGTCACCCTCCACAGCTCGATCCGCGCCACGACAACCGTCTGCGCCATCAGCATCACCGCCCTCACCACCTACCAACTCATCTGGCCCGACCAGACCACCCCACCCCTCACCGTCTTCGTCATCATCGCCCTCGGCCACGCCGCGACCGTCGCCTGGGGCCTGACCATCCGCAACCGACGGGCCCTCGTCACCTCCCTCCGCGAACGCGCGGCCGCAGCGGAGAGAGAGGCCCACCTCCGCGCCGAACGCTCCGAACGCGAGGCCCGCCAGACCATCGCCCGCGAGATGCACGACGTCCTCGGACACCGCCTCTCCCTGCTCAGCGTCCACGCCGGCGCCCTCGCCTACGCCCGCACCGCCCCGCCCGACGACGTCGGTCGCGCCGCCGAGGTGGTCCGCGAGAACGCGCACCGCGCCCTGCAGGACCTCCGCGACGTCATCGGTGTGCTCCGCGCCCCGGTAGGCGAACTGCCGATGCCAGGCGCAACGGACGTGCTGGAACTCATCGAAGAGGCCCGCACCGCCGGCACCGAGGTAACCCTCCAGGACGACGCCGGACTCACCACCGGCGAACGCACCATCCCGGACGTCCAGGGCCGCACCCTCTACCGCATGCTCCAGGAGTCCCTGACCAACGCCCGCAAGCACGCCCCGGGCGCACCCGTCGCCGTCCAGATCACCGGGCGGCCCGACGACGTCGTCGTCGCCGAGGTGGTCAACGCACCCGCACCGACCAAGCCGAAGCACCCACAGGGATCAGGCGCAGGGCTCCAAGGACTCCAGGAGCGCACCCGCCTCGTCAACGGCACCCTCGACCACGGCCCCACCGACCAGGGCGGCTGGCGCGTCCGCCTGCGCCTACCCTGGCCGTCGTGAGTGATCCCACGCCCGGCGCCGCGCCGGCCATCAACGTCCTCATCGCCGACGACGACGCCATGGTCCGCTTCGGCCTCAAGATGATGCTCGACGGCGCCCAAGACCTCACCGTGGTCGCGGAGGCCGGCGACGGCGCCGAGGCGGTCGAGCTCGCACGACGCCACCACCCCGACGTCGTCCTCATGGACATCCGGATGCCGGGCACGGACGGGCTCACCGCGACCGAGATCCTGCGCAAGGACTCCCCCGCGCCGCAGGTCATGGTGCTCACCACGTTCGACGCCGACGCCCACGTGCTGCGCGCGCTCCGCGCCGGGGCCGCCGGGTTCCTGCTCAAGGACACCCCGCCCGACGAACTGGTCGTCGCAATAAGGCACGCGGCCCAGGGCCGCCCCGTGCTCTCTCCCGAGGTGACCCGGCGGCTCATCGCCAAGGTCGCCGAGTCGGACGGCGACTCCCGCCGCGCCACGGCCCGCGAGCGCCTCGGCGTCCTCGGGGAGCGGGAGCGGGAGGTCGCGGTCGAGATCGGTGCCGGGCGGTCGAACGCGGAGATCGCGGCGCGCTTCTTCCTGGGCCTGACGACGGTGAAGACCCATGTGTCGTCGATCCTCACGAAGCTGGGCCTGAACAACCGGGTGCAGGTGGCGCTGCTGGTGCAGGAGGCCGGGCTCGGCTCGCCCGCAGACCCCGAGTAGCCGACCCCGAGTAACGGGCCCGCTCCGACTTCGGTCGGCTGGTCCGGACCCATCGGCCGATGCGGGGGCCGGGTGATATTTCTAGGGTCGATCGCATGCCTTCACCCACACGATCAACCCGCTCATCGCAGGTGGCGCTACGGATCGCCGCGGTGCTCGCCGTCGTCTCGCTGGCCGCGACCGGGTGCGCGAACGGCGCCGGCGCGGTCATCACGGCGTCGGCCGCCAGCACGATGCCGACGGCGTCCGGCCCGACCCCACCTGCGCCCACCCCCGACCCGATCGACTGGACCGAGTGCGGCCCGGGCCTGGACTGCGCCACCGTCGAGGTCCCGCTGGAGTACTCGGACCCGGACGGCGAGCAGATCCCGCTGGCCGTGGTCCGGCACCGCGCGACCGACCCGGACCGCCGGATCGGCAGCCTGTTCATCAACCCGGGCGGACCGGGTGTGCCGGCGTCCGACATGGTCCGCTCGATCGATCCCACCGGCGAGAAGGGCCCGTTCTCGCCCGACGTCGTAGCGCACTTCGACGTCGTCGGCATGGACCCGCGCGGTGTCGGGGAGTCGGACGCCGTCCGCTGCCTCACCGACGAGCAGCGCGCCGAGCAGGCGGCGGAGGACCGGAACCCGACCATCCCGGGCGGCAAGCCGCTGGGACCCCTGGTCAAGGACGCCCGGACCTTCACGAAGGGCTGCGCCACGCACCAGGACCGCGCGTTCCTGGCGAGCATGTCCACCGACAACGTCGCCCGTGACCTGGACCAGGTGCGCGCCGCGACCGGCGAGGAGCAGATCACCTTCTACGGCGCCTCGTACGGCACCGTGGTCGGCCCGATGTACGCCACGCTGTTCCCCGAGCGGGTGCGCCAGATGGTGATCGACGGCCCCGTCGACACGGACCTGTGGCAGAACGACCCGCTCCGTCTGCTCGACGACGTCTCCCGGTCCAACGAGGAGACGCTCGACCTCTGGTTCGAGACGTGCCGCGCCGAGGGCGTGGAGGCGTGCCCGTTCGGCGACGGCGACCCCGAGGCCGCGTTCGACGCCCTGATCGCCGACCTGGAGAAGGAGCCGCTGAAGGTCGCGCCGGTCGAGGGTCTGACCCCCGGCGGGACGCTCGACGGCGCCATGGCGCTGGAGGGGGTCCGGGTCGCGGCGGGGGTCCGCACGCTCTGGCCGCAGCTCACCGCGGGCCTGCTCGCCGCGCAGCAGGGCAACGGCACGTTCCTGCACGTCCTGGTCGCGAACAACACGGTCTCGCCGTTCGGCGGCCCGTTCGCCACTTTGCAGGAGCCGCACACCGCCGTCCGCTGCGCCGACTGGCCCGCCGTGCGCAACCTCGGCGAGCACCGGGCGGCCGCCCGCGAGATCGACGCCCGCGGCGAGCGCCTGGGCAGCCGGGCCTCGTACAGCGCGCTGAACTGCGCGTTCTGGCCGGCCACGAACGAGGACCGGTTCACCGACGAGCTCACGGGCGCCGGCGCCCCGCCGATCCTGGTGGTCGGCGGCGAGGTGGACAACGTGTCGCCGTACCACTGGGCGGAGGCCATGACGGAGCGCCTGGAGGACGCCGTGCTGCTCACCCGGACGGGCGTCGGCCACACGTCCTACCGGACGAGCGGGCCGTGCATCGACGACGCGGTGGACGCCACGCTGATCGACGGCATGCTGCCGGACGAGGGCACGGTCTGCGAGGCGGTCCCGGCGGGGACCACGCAGGTGCCGGCTCCGGCGGGCAAGTGACCTAGGGTCCGGCTCGATTGGGAGTGTCCGACGACGGCGGGGCGGCGCGCGATCTTGGCGCCGTCCCGCCGTCCCGCCGTCGCGCCGCTAGGCCGGGGTGAGCCGGAACCGGCGCCGGACCGGCGGCGCTTCGCCCCGCGCAGTCCCGGGGTCGACGGCGATCCAGGTGCCGTCTCCCAGGGCGACCGGCCAGTGGTCGGGCGACGGAGCAGGCTCCCCGACGGCCCGCGCCGTCCCGGACACGAGGTCGATCACCATGGGCACCGCCCACTCGGTGAAGTCGTCCTCCGACTCGTCCTCGCACTTGACCGTCACGAACACCTGGTCGTCGTCGAGGAACCCTGCCCCGTACTCCAGCAGCGGCTCCTCGCCCGGGAGCTGGTCGGGCGCGAGGTCCTCGACCGCGAACGAGGCGACCACGGCGCCGTCGGGCCAGGAGTGCACCGCGACGTCGTCCGGCCCGGCGTACTCGCAGGTCAGCAGCCGCGTGCTGTCGGGCGAGAATCCGCAGGGCACCCGGTCGCCGTCGAGCATCCCGGTCAGCTCGCGGACGGTGAGCGCGCCGCCGTCGAACCGCGCGAGGTAGAGGATCCCGCCGTCCTGCCCCTGCGCGACGCCGACGAGCAGGCTCCCGTCCTTGTGGGCCAGCAGCTCGGCGCCGTGCCCGACCGACTCGAGGGCCGTCGATCCGAGCAGCAGCCCGGTGCGCGAGTCCAGGACGAGGAGCCGGTCGTCGTCGCCGCGGTCGGCCATGGCATCGGCGGCGTAGACCCAGACGACGGCGCCATCGCGGCTGAGCGCCAGACCCGAGCAGGCGAAGCCGCGTTGCGGTCCGCTGGCGCCGAGGTCGTGGGTCCAGACGACCTCGCCCCTGGCGTCCAGCCGGACGACGACGTCCCGCGCCGCGTAGAGGACCTCGCCGTCGGCGGTGGTCACGACGTCGTCCACGGTGTCCCGGCCGCGGTGGTCGGCGGGCAGCGGGAAGGTCACGTGTTCGACGAGGGGGCTGCCGTCGGCAGGGCTCTGGGCGAGATCTACGACGGCGATGCGGTCGCCGTCAGTCCATGGGTACCAACGCACGTGGGCACGGTAGCGGGTTCGCGGGCGCGAGCAGATCCGGAGCAGGCAGGCTTTCGTGGGTCGGTCCGCTCGGTACCCTTCCGGTCGTGTCCGGAATCTTCGACGACGCGACGACGCTCGCCCACCAGCACCTCGACGCCCCGACCGCTGAGGCATGGTTACAACTCGTCCGTCCGGCTGTCGCCCTGGTCGAGCCCACACCGGACGACGCCGTCGTCGCCCGGCTGGGCGGCCTGCCGCGCCTGCCCGTCGGGACGCCGTGGCCGCAGCTGGGTACGTCTATCCCGCTGTCGTACGTCGGAGAGCTGGATCTCGCGGCCCTGGCCGTAACCGGACACAAGCCCGATATCCCGCTGCCGGTCGTTGGCCGCCTCGCGTTCTTTGTGCTCGACAACAGCGATGGCTATGGCTTCGCCGATGGCTCTGACCTGGACAGCTACCGCGTCCTGCATCTCACCGAAGAGGGCTCACCCATCGCGACCCCAGCGGGCGCATTCACCTACGCCGAGCAGGCGCTGACTGCCCGACAGGTCGTCACGTCCCCCGACAGCTTCGACCCCGCGCTGCCGTTGGCTTTCGGCGTCGACGTGGACGCCGACTACCCCGCCTGGCTGGACCATTCCGTGCAGGCGCCCGCCTTCTTGGACGCACTCGAACACCTGCGTGGCTCACTCCCCCAGCACCAGGTTGGCGGATGGGCGATCGCGGTACAGGGTCCGGTCGAGATCCAAGCAGCGCACGCGGATGTGCGGCGTCGGTCGCTTCAACTGGTCGCGGACGACCGGACTGGTGCCGTGAGCCAGGACCTCCCGAGCGAGACGGACCAGTGGGTCCTGCTCTTCCAGGTCGACTCCTACGACGGCGCCCAGTGGGGCGACGTCGGCACGCTCTACTGGCTGGCTCGCACCGAGGACCTCGCGCGAGGCGATCTGTCGAACACCCGGTTCGTCATGCAGTGCTGCTGAGCCCGCACGACTGAGCGGGCCTAAACCCCCTCTCACCTGCTGGAACTGCCGTACGGTCTGGTCATGCACGCGTGGGACACGATCGACTGGGCATCGCTGGAACACAACTACGGCTCTGCCGCCGACATCCCAGATCTTCTGGAGCGTTGCGCATCTGGCAACGCCGAGGACGCCGCCGAGGCGATCACCGACCTGGAGAACGCGCTGCATCACCAGGGCGGATGGATCTGCTCGGCATCGTCGGCCGCTCTGCCCTTCCTCCTGGACCTTGCCGTGGCTCCCGACACCCACCATCGGGCTGCACTCGTGCGCCTGGTCTGGGACCACGCCCGCACGTGGCAGTCGGTGGATGAGAAGTGGATCGATCCCGCGTGGCCGGCGGCGGTCCGGTCTGTAGAGGCGCAGATCCGCGCTGTGGTCGCCGACCCCGATCCACTGATACACCGGCACGCCATCCATGTAGCAGGCGGGCTGCTCGAACCAAAGGCGGCAGAGGCCCTGCTGATCGAACTTCTGGCGGCCGAGACGGATCAGGCAACGCGGATCGATCTGATCGATGCCTTGTCGGTCGTGTCGAAGCGCGACCCTGACCGGGCTCTGGCAAGGTCCGTGCTCGAACGAACTGCTGCTGGAGACGACACGCAGTTGTCCATCGCAGCACTGTTAGAGCTCCCGGGCATCGCGGATCGCGCCGCACGCCTCGTTGTCGCCGCTCGGTCACTCGTTCAGACCGACGCCGGGCCTTGGAGAGACGCGGCGGCCTACGGCATAGGTGCGGACGGAGTGCTGTCCACGATCCTGACCGCCGTCCTGCCGGACCAGGACGAATACATCGAGCTGCTCAAGGCCTTCCTCGCGCCCGACGCGCAGCTGGACGTTCCGAACGAACTGACGCGGCGAGCGTTGGAAGGTTGTGGACGGCTGCTGTCACGACGGCGGGACAGTGCGGATCGAGTCGTGCCACTGATCGTTCCTTTTCTTTCCTCTCCCGACCCAGGAGCGCGGTACACGGCCTGCTATCTGCTCGCCTGCGCGGGGGATGCCGCGCAGACCTACGTCGACCAGATCGCACCGCTACTTCAGGACGCGGGCGTCGACGAGAATCGGCATTTCCGCCGAGCAGTCGCAGCGGCCGCCACGTGGGCCCTGGCCCAGGCAGGCGATCCGAGGTGTCTCCCCCGGGTTCGCGACGAGCTGGCTGGGCGCTCGAACTGGTTCACGACGACGAAGTCGGGTTCGGGCGGGTCGCATTTCATGCTGTGGGACATCAGCATCGACGACGTCCTGCGCCCGCTGGACAAGCACGCCGACGCACTGCTCACAGACGTCTTCCGAGCCATCGCCCGCAACGACAGGCCATTCCTGACGCTGCGCCTCACCGAAGTGCTCCGAGACTGGGACGTCCGGGGAAGTGCACCCGCAGCTGTGGTGACGCTGCTCGAGAACGACACGATCTGGTGGCATGCCGCCCTCACGATCGGGACCCTTGGCGACGTCACGTTCGGTCAGCATCGTCGTGCGGCACGACTTCTTGCACGGCGTGCCGAGAACGACGGCGGCCTTGCGGCCTGGGCCTACCGGCGACTGACCGGGGACGACGTCTTCGGCGACCAGACGCTCAGCCGGGTCCTGGATACGGCCATCGCGACGAGGCACGACGTCGTGTCGCTCTCAGACCGCGTCCTGCCATATGTCGCAGCCCGGCCGCCCGCAACAAATTCCGACATCGCCCGGCTGAGGGAGCTCCTCGACGCCAGCGACGCCACGCGGATGACCGCCGCGGCGGCGTTGTGCCTCCTGACGGGAGGGGCGGAAGGCGGGGATGTCCTCGCGAAGCTCGAGAGCCACGGAGTTTGGGCCTGGAGCATCATCGCTGTCGTCCTGCGTGAGTCGCAGGGCGACCCTGCCGTCCGGCAGGCACTCGGTCCCCTCGCTCACGAGCTGATCGATCGTCGCGAACGCCTTGGCAACGGCGCAGGGTGGGACGTGATCGCTCAGGACGAGTACCTGACCACGCAGGCGTCACGGTTCCTCGCCTGACGGCTTGCGGCCCGGACCCGTCAACGCCACCGGCTCCGCAGGCCCCGCCCGCCACGCCTGAATCAGGTACTCCTCGGTCGGTTCGCTCACGACCAGGTCCCGTGCCACGGACCGGCCCCGTGCGTGGACCCGGAGCCGGTACCAACCAGGATTCGCCGACCCGATGTGCGGGATCACGCCGGGATCCTGGCCGAACCCACCCACATACACGGGTCGTTCCCGCACGAGCACGCTGAGCTCCGCGGCGTCCTCCCAGCCGGACAGATCGAGCACGGGCTCGGACGGGTGCTCCGACACCTCGACGGAGACCGGCCCCATGGAGATGCCCGCCCGGATCAACGGCACGCGGTCCAGCGTCGGAAACCCGGCCACGGGCACTTGCCCCTCCGCCAGCAGCTTTCGGCGGACGGGCCCCATGAGCGCAAGGTGCACCGATGCCGACGAGGTCGGCGGGGGCGCGCCGACATCCAGGACGAGCCCTTGGATGAGTCCCGGGTCGCGCGGCGAGAACCATGTGGCGCCGTCGATGTTGAGGCACGCCTCTTCGACACGCGTCACGTACCTTGCCAGCCGTGCGATCGGTGGCTGCGTCACACCCGCAACCTACCGGCGATGGCACCTCACGCGGAGGCCGCCGTTCCCTTCTCCAGCCGCTCCACGCTCCACCACTCCACCGCGCGCCCCTGGCTGTCCGAGAACCCGACGACCGTCTCCTCGGGATCGACCAGCGCGATCCGGTGTCCGTCGTCGATGAGCTTCGTCGCCGTCTCGGACGCCGTACGACGCGCCACGGGCAGCACCTCGTCCACGCGGCTCATGTCGAACACCACGAGCTCGGTGGCGGGCGGGTCCTCGATGAGCACCCGCACCAGCGACTCGATGCTGCTCAGCACCAGGTCGCCCTGCAGCACGTAGACCGTGGCCGGCTGCCCCTCGATCGTCACCTCGCGCGTCTCGCGCAGCGACGACCGGGCGGGCCGGCTGGCCTCCATGAGGTGCAGCCCCAGGTCGTCGGACAGCAGCTGCATCATCTCGACGCCGCGGGCGCTGTTGCCGTGCGGGTCCAGGCGCGGGGAGAAGACAGCGACGCCGATCTGCCCGGGCAGCACGCCGATGATGCCGCCGGCCACGCCGCTCTTGGCGGGGATGCCGACCGTGGTGAGCCAGTCGCCGGCGGCGTCGTACATGCCGCACGAGGCCATCACGCTGAGCAGGTGCCGGGTGCCGGTCCGGCTGAACAGCCGCTCGCCGGTGTTGGGCTGGACGCCGCCGTTGGCCAGCGTCGCGGCCATCAGGGCGAGGTCGCGCACGGTGACCGACGCCGCGCACTGCCGGATGTAGCCGGTGACCGCCGTTCGGGGCTCCTGCCGCAGCGCGCCCGAGGAGTGCAGCAGGTAGGCGAGGCCGAGGTTGCGGTCTCCGGTGGCCAGCTCCGAGGCGGCGACCGCCTCGTCCACCGCGATCGGCCGCTCGGCGAGCCGTGAGAACAGCCCGAGCATGCGGTCCACCGCCGACTCCTCACGATCGTTGAGGAGGGCGTGGGTGGTGATGGCGCCCGCATTGATCATCGGGTTGCGCGGCTTGCCGGTCTGCGGGTCCAGCGAGAGCTCGTTGAAGGCCTCGCCGCTCGGCTCGACGCCGATGTGCTTGAGCACGGTCTTCAGCCCGCGGTCCTCGATCGCCTGGGCGTACGCGAACGGCTTGGACATCGACTGGATGCTGAACTCGTGGTCGGTGTCGCCGCTGGCGTAGACGGTCCCGTTGACCGTGCACAGCGCGACTGCCACGCGGTCCGGGTCGGCCGCCGCCAGCTCCGGGATGTAGTCCGCCAGAGCGCCTGAGTCGATGTGCGCCGTCTGCTCGATGATGGTGTCGAGGTAATCGAGAATTGGTGATCGCATCAGGTCTCCCCCGTGGTCAGTGCCGTCCGGCAGGTCAGGTTGCCACATTTCGCTCCGGCCCGAGCGGCAGAAGGGCGACGTCGCGGACAATGGCCGCCATGACCAGCGCGATCACCGGCGGACCCGGCTGGCACACCGACCCCGCCACCCTGCAGCCTGTGCTCGACGACGAGGCCGCGTTCCGCGCCGCGAACGCCACCGACCCAGCGCTGGAGGTGGTCGTCGCCCTGTGGTCGGGCGAGCCGGACCGCGCGGCGTCGCTGCTCAAGCCAGTGATCGACGGCGATCCGACGTCGCTCCGCCTCCAGGTGCTCGCGGCGGACGTGATCCGCGCCCGCGGCGACACCTCGACCGCGATCAAGATCCTCGAGATGCTCGTCGGTCGCCACGAGTACAAGTCAGGCGAGGAGATGGCGGTCCGGAATCTCGGCGAGGCACTGTTCGCCGTCGGGGACTACCCGCACGCGGCCGCCCGGTTCCGGCGCTCGCTCGACCTTCGGCTCGCCACCGAGGCAGAGGCTTCTTCCGTCGACGCCTCGCGCACGGCGCTGGACCGCGCCCTGGCTCTCGTCCCGTGGCCACTCACCCACACCCGGGCCTGGGGATGGGGCGTCGCCTTCCTCGACGGCGAGATCCCCGAGGTCGACGGCGAGGCCCCTGTCATCACGTCGCCACTCGGACTCTGCATCCGGGTCCGGAACGCCTCGGACATCGAGTGGCAGGAAGACGGACCCGACGAGCAAGGACCCGCGCTCGTCACCATCCACGTAGACCGTCCTTCGACATTCGCCCGACCGCGGCGGGCCGTGGTCGTCGACACGATGCTGGAGACCCCGAGCCGGTCGTTGCGCCTCGATGACGCCGAGGGCGAGATCCTCCTGCCCGCCCCCGGCGTCCGCACCCGAGTAGTCGTCAGCCACCACGACGACGAGTGGAACCAGCCGGACGAGGTGTGGATCGACCTCTACCCCGCGAGCTAGGCCCTGGTTCCGCCGATCAGGCCGCCGAGCCGCCCAGCTCGTCGAGCAGTACGGCCAGCCGCTCCGGATCCTCCAGGTGCGCCAGGTGGCCCTGACCGGAGAGCTCGTGCACGGTCGCCCCGGCGACGCGACGGGCCACGTCGTCGAACGACGTCCCGTACGGCGCCCGCGCCCGATTCCGCTCGCCGACGATCAGGTCGGCCCGTACAGCGCGTTCGGCACCAAGGCCGAGCTCTTCGACGAGGCCGTCCGCACCTACGCCCTGCGGTACAGCGTGATCCACGACCAGGCGGTGGCCGAGCCGTCGATCAAGCGCGTCCTCGAGCGGGTGCTGATGGACTCCGTGGACGAGTTCAGCCGCACCGACCAGGGCCGACCAGGGCCACCCCGGATGCCTCACGAGCAGCGCGGTCATGGCCGACACCTGCGTGACGCTCGATGTCCGCGCCTACGTCGCAGACCTGCAGCGGGGCGACGAAGCGCGGCTTCGCGCCCGGATCGAGCAGGCGGTCCAGGAAGGAGACCTGACGACGGCGGACGCCGCCGTGGTCGCCGAGCACGTGCAGACCCTGTGGCACGGCCTGTCGGCTCGCGCGGAGCTGGGCGCGAGCCGCGACGAGCTGCGCGACGGCGCGAGGTTCGCGCTGACCCTGCTCGACCAGACCTACCCGACGCGCCTGGGCGACGAGAACCTACGCCGAGAGGGCTCCCCAGGTGATCGCGGCCAAGGCGAACGTCATTCGTAGACGCGGCCGGTTTCGAGAAGTTCACCGATCAGGCCCCAGCTCCAAACGACCGGCCGCTCCCCATCCCACAGGGCGGCGGCACCGCATTCCAGCAACGAGTGGGGGTCGAAGTTATACCAGCGGTGGCGTGTCTCGGACCAGACGCCCAAGAACCGCATCTCGTCCGCGAGCTGTTTGCCGCGCATGCGGTGCAGCTCCGCGGCCTGGAAGCGTATGACTGCACGCGTGTACTCGAGCCCGCCGTCGGCGAAACCATCATCCGTTGGCCAGCCTGGAGACTTCTCCGATGTAAGCCAACGCTCATCGAACGTAGATGCCTCGGCCGTGAACGCGCCGCGGAGAAGGTCGAAGAACAACTCCTCGTCCATGGAACGCACGCTTCGCTGATCGATGAGGCGAGACAACGCAAGCAGATATTGCTCGAGTTCGCGGGCCGGGAGTTCACGGATCTCGTCTCGGAGACGGTTGTAGTGCTGTCCGCCGTCGTACTCCCCGCCGCGCACTTCGACAGACTCGTAGCCAGTCACGGCGCGAGACTACCGAAGCATCTCGACGCCTCTTCGCCCGTCAGCTCACCCGAGATGCAGGTGGTCCTGGACGTCGTCGAGACCGTCGAGCGCCCGGCCATCCACGTCCGCCGGATCCACCTCGGCACGCGCCGCCAGGGAGTGCACCAACGCAACCGCCTCAGCGCTGAGATGTCCGAACCGTCGAGCGGTGTGTCCCAGGCACAAGCCGGCCAGCCCGAGCAACGGGCTGCCGGGCACAGCCCGCGTCCCGACCTGCACGCACCAGTGCTCGACGAACTCCCGATCGTCATCGTTCAAAGCGCTTCCGACCAGAGCATTCGCCGCCTCACCTTCATAGGCGCGGTCGCCGAGCGCCCGTTCCAGTGTCTCGGCCACCTCGTGGTGCGGCGGCGCGGGAGGGTTCTGGAAGCTCCGATCAACATGCATGCCGCGAGGCTACGGACCTCGCGCGGATACGGGCGCCACTATTACCGCAGCACGAGGACGCCCGGCCCTCGGACCGACACGACCACCGCCCCGTCGCGAGCTTCCACAACCGCAGCCTCACCCCCGAGCACCACCCCGGAGTCGAGCACCACCTCCGCCTCGCCGTCCCGCTCCACCACCACCGACACCGGCCGCTCCCCCAGCGCCAGCACCACATCCACGCGCCCGGCACCCGCAACGGCCGCACGCGTCATCACCAAAACCCCGTCCCCAACCCGCACCGAAGTCCCCGCCGGATCCCCCGAAGCCACAGCCGGCTCCGCCCGCCGCAGCCCCACCAGCCTCCGATAGAGCTCCAGCATCCGCCGCCCACCGCGCGACGAAGCCTCCCCCCAGTCCAAGCGTGACGCTTCAAAAGTCGAAAAAGCCTGCGGATCCGGCACCACAACACCCGCCCCGTACAGCTCGACCCACCCGTGCCCGCCGAACTCCGCCGCCCGCCCGCGCGAGATCGCCGCCGCGAGCTCCGGCTCCTCGTGGTCCGAGAAGTACTGGAACGGCGCGGTCGCACCCCACTCCTCGCCCATGAACAGCATCGGCGTGAACGGCCCGAGCAGCACCACGGCCGCGCTGACCGCGAGCGCCCCCGGCGTCAGCACGCGCGACGGCCGGTCGCCGAGGGCCCGGTTGCCCACTTGGTCGTGGTTCTGGGAGCAGACGACGAAGCGGCGCCGGTCCAGGTCGGCCGGCACGGGTGCGCCCCAGTTCTTGCCGCGGAAGGTGGACCAGCCGCCGTCGTGCACGAAGACGTCGGTGAGAGCCTTCGCGAGCGTGTCCGGGGTGCCGAAGTCGACGTAGTACCCCTGGCGTTCGCCGGTCAGCAGGGTGTGCAGGGCGTGGTGGACGTCGTCGGCCCACTGGGCCGTCATCCCGTACCCGGGCCGCCCCTGGAACGTGTCACCGGTGGGCGTCACGGTCCGCGGATCGTTGGCATCGGACTCGGCCACCAGGGACAACGGCCTCCCAACCTCCTGAGCCAGCAGAGAAACCGCGTCGGACAGCTCCGCCAGCAGGTGCCTCGGCGAGTCGTCCACGAGCGCGTGCACCGCGTCCAGGCGCAGCGCGTCGACGTGGAAGTCCCGGAACCATCGCAGCGCCTTCTCGACGACGAACGCCCGCACCTCGCCGGAGCCGTCGCGATCGAGGTTCACGGCCGCGCCCCACGGCGTCTGGTGCTGGTCGGTGAAGTAGGGACCGAACTCGGCGAGGTAGTTGCCGGACGGCCCGAGATGGTTGTCGACGACGTCGAGGCACACGGCGAGCCCGCGCGCGTGCGCGGCGTCCACGAAGCGTTGGAGGGCGGCCGGGCCGCCGTACGGCTCGTGCACGGCCCACAGCGCGACGCCGTCGTACCCCCAGCCGTGGTGCCCGCCGAACGCGGCGACCGGCATCAGCTCGACGACGTCGACGCCCAGGTCGGCGAGGTGGTCGAGGCGCCCGACGGCGGCGTCGAGCGTGCCCTCGGGCGTGAACGTGCCGATGTGCAGCTCGTAGATGACGGCGCCGCGGACGTCGCGGCCGGGCCAGCCGCCGTCGGCCCAGGGATGAGCCTGGGCGTCGAAGGTGCGCGACGGCCCGTGCACGCCCGCGGGCTGCCAGGGGCTGCGCGGATCGGGGCGCGGCGGGCCGCCGTCGAGCGAGAAGGCGTAGTCGGTCCCGGCCAGCAGCGGCCGGCGGGAGCGCCACCAGCCCCCGGCGTCGGCGTCCATCGGCTCCGTGGAGCCGCTCGCCGACAGGACCAGGTCGACCCGGGACGCGCGCGGCGCCCAGACCCGCAGGTCCCCGATCATGCGCCCGCCGCCTGAGCCGACCCCGCGGACCCGGCAACATCGGCGGAATCACCGGCCTCCGCCACCAGCAGCGCGACCGGCCACGCCCCCAGCAGATCGCCAAGCCGCACCGCCCCGGCACCAACGACCGCCCCTGTCAGCACGGACCGCCACGCCTCCCCCGGCGCAGGCTCCGGCAGCACCACCGACGCCTCCAGGAGCCCAGCCACATCCCCGAGCCGCGTCGCGACCACGACCACCCGAGGCCCGGCAGTATCAAGCCGCACGAACCCGACAGCCCGCCCGGTGGTCACCGGCAGCGGCTCGTACCCGGCGTCGTCCCCGACGAACGCCCCGGGATGCGCCTGCCGCAGCCGCAACGCGGCGGCTGTCACCACGAGCTTCTCCTCCGCGAGCCCCGACGGCGTCCGCCCGGCGTCGAGGGACCCGAGAACCGCCGCCAGCTCCTCCAGGTCGACCGACCGCCGGTTGTCCGGATCGACGAGCGATGTCCCGGTCACCTCGGTCCCCTGGTAGACGTCGGCGACGCCGGGCACGGTGAGCTGCAGCAGCTTGGTCGAGAGCACCGACCGCCGCACGGTCGGCGTCACCTCGGCAACCCACGCGTCGAACCCGGCGACGACGTCGGGGTGCGTCAGCAGCCCGGTCGCGTACTCCACCAACGTGTCCTCCCGGACGACGTCGGGCGCCGTCCACGTGGTCCACGCCTTCTGCTCGCGCGACGCCTTGACCAGGTACGCGGCAAGCCGATCGGCCTCGATCGGCCCGTCCGGCGTCCAGGTCCCGGCGAGCGTCTGCCAGAGCAGGTTCTCGGTGCGCCCGTCGAGATCGGCAGGCCGCACGTCCGACGTCGCCTCCCGCAGCCGCCGCACCAGCCCGACCCAGGCCTCCGCGTGCGAGGAGACAGCCCCGATCCGCGACCGCACGTCCTCGCCGCGCTTCGTGTCGTGCGTCGACCCGGCGGTCATCGTCGCGGGCCACGACTCGGCGGTGTGCCGCGCGTGGGCGTGCAGCTCGTCCGGCCCGACGCCGAACCGCGCCGGCGCCCCGCCCACCTCGCACAGGCTCACCAGGTGGGTCCACCGGTAGTACGCGGTGTCCTCCACGCCCTTGGCCATGACGGCGCCGCACACCTGCGGGAAGCGGACCACGAGCTCGGCCCGCCGCTCCTCGTCCCGCCGCCCCGCGGAACCGGCCTCGCGTCCGAGCACCAGGTCGACCACGAGGTCCAGCGTGTCGTGCCGGTCCGGGTCGAGGCGCGTCCGGGCGACGTCGGCCGCCTCCCGCACCACACGCTCCGCCTCCGGCGGGACCTCCTCCCCGGGAACGACGTACGCGCGGTACCGGCCGAACGCGACGACCAGCTCGACCACGCAGTCCTGCAGCGACCGGAACGTGTGGTCGCGCAGCCGCACGTCCTCGCGGCAGATGTCCGCGAGCATCGTGGTCAGCAGGTGGGTCTCCGCGTACAGCGAGGTCTCGACGATCTGCCGCTTGGCCTGCTCGATCACGTCGTCCAGCGTGGTCTGCTCACCGGTGATCTCGTGCATCAGGGCGGCCAGCGGGGCCGCGCCGTCAGCGTCGACCTGCAGGGCGTGCAGCCGCCAGGCCGTGTCGTAGCCCGTGGTGCCGGCGACCGGCCAGTCGTCAGGCAGGGCCTCGTCCTCCTCCAGGATCTTCTCGCCCACGACCCACGCCCCGCCCGTCGCCGCGTCGAGCCGGCGCAGGTACCCGCGGGGATCGGCCAGCCCGTCCGGGTGGTCGATCCGGAGGCCGTCGATCACGCCCGCGTGGAAGAGCTCCAGCAGCAGGGCGTGCGTGGCGTCGAAGACGTCGTCGTCCTCCACGCGGATCCCCGCCAGCGTGCCGACGTCGAAGAAGCGCCGGTAGTTGAGCTCCTCGTCGGCCACCCGCCAGTAGGCGAGCCGGTAGTGCTGGCGGCCCACCAGCTCGGCGAGCGGCAGGTCCTCCGTCTCGGGCCGCACGGGGAACAGGTGGTCGTAGTAGCGCAGCACGGGCTGCTCCTCGTCGCCCTCCCCGGGCACGACGACGCGGTCCAGCACGAGCTCCCCCGCCGCGAGCACGGTGCCGATCCGCGCCCCCAGCACCGGCATGAGGAGCCCCTCGCCCGCAGCGATCTCGAGGTCGAACCAGTTCGCGTACGGGGACTCGTGGCCGTGCTTGAGCGCGGACCACAGCGCCCGGTTGTGCCAGGCCGGCGTCGGCACGGCCATGTGGTTCGGCACCACGTCGACGACGACGCCCATCCCCCGCGCGTGCGCCGCCGCCGCCAGCCGCTCGAGGCCGTCCCTGCCGCCCATCACGTCGCTGATGCGGGTGTGGTCCACGACGTCGTACCCGTGCGTGGAACCGGGCGCGGCCTGCAGCACGGGCGAGAGGTAGAGGTCCGTGACGCCGAGGGTGTCGAGGTACGGGAGCGCCTTCTCGGCGTCCGCGAACGTCAGGTCGGGGCCGAGCTGAAGGCGATACGTGCTGATCGGGGTGCGGCGGCCGGGTCCAGGGAGATGGGAATGCACTGTGCCTCCGTCGCTCGGTGGGGGCTCGGACGTCCCGCGCGCTTCACACGATGGCTGATCCCGGGGCATATCGCCAGGCCACCGGGTGAATCTCTCATCCTGGTCTCACGTACTTCTCATGATGGGCTGGAAGCGTGGTCCTTCCGCCCCGACGGAAGGAACGGACCGCATGTCCAAGCTCTCGAACATGATCGGCCTCGCCAAGAAGGTGCTTGACTCCCAGTCCGGGCAGCAGCAACAGCAGGGCGCGCCGCAGGGCGGTTCGACGGGCCAGAGGTCCTGGCAGTCCGCTCTCCAGGACATCGCCGGGGCGGTGACCGGCCGCGACCAGCAGCAGGGCGCGCCGGGCCAGGGCTACCCAGGCCAGCAGCAGGGGTACCCGGGCCAGCAGCCCGGCTATCCGGCTGCCCAGCAGGGTTACCCGGCCGGCCCCGGGACCGCCGACGCCGACCGGCAGGCCATCGCCCGCTACGACTACCTCATGCAGACCGCCGACCCGAACCAGATCGAGCGGATCCACGCCGAGTCCTTCGCGCGCCTGACGCCGGCACAGCGCCACGCCGTGCTGCAGCGCATGCAGACGGAGCTGCCGCCGCACGAGCAGCCGCGCTCCGCCGACCACGCCGAGCTGGCACGGGCGGCCGCCCGGAGCGAGGCCCGCCGGCCGGGCTCCATGCGGTCGGTGCTCGCCAAGGTCGGCACGGGCGGCGCCATCGCGGGTGTTGCCGTGGGCGCGGTCGGCATCCTGGGCGCCGTCGCCGCCGGTGCCGCGGTCAGCAGCGTGGCCGGACCGCTCCTGGAGAACGCCGCGAATCTCGGCGTCGACTTCGAGTCGCTCGCCGCGGGCGTCGACGTCGAAGGGCTGACGGCGGCGGCCGGCGAGTACGGGGCGGGCGCCCTGGGCGAGGCGGCTGCGGGCGTCGAGGAGTACGGTGCCGGCGCTCTGGGCGAGGCCGCCGCCGGTGTCGAGGGTCTCGGCGCCGGTGCGATCGACCAGGCCACCGCAGGCCTCGAGGGCTACGGGGCCGACGCCCTGGGCCAGGCGACCACGGGCGTCGAGGACTTCGCCGGCACGGCCGAGGGCGCGGTGTCCGGCGTCGGGGACCAGGTCTCCGGGGTCGGCGACCAGGTCTCGGAGGCCGGCCAGGGACTCTCGGACATCGCGGAGAAGTTCGACCCGCGCAACTTCTTCTAGACCGTCCCGTTCCGACGACGGCGCCCGTGCGATCGCGCGGGCGCTGTCGCGCCTTACAGCCTGATCACGTCGGCGCAGGCCTCCACGACGGTGGCGGAATGAGTGGCGATCACGACCGCCGCTCCAGCCTCCGCGAGGGTGTGGAGGGAGTCCAGGACCATCGCGGCGTTGGCGTCGTCGAGAGCACCTGTGGGCTCGTCAGCGAGGATCACCGACGGTCGTTTCACCAGCAGGCGCGCCAGTGCGACTCGTTGTTGCTCACCGCCCGAGAGGCGGTAGACCGGCTCCTTGCCCCTTCCCCCGAGCCCGACCTGGACCAGCGCGGCGTCGAAGTCCACCGACCGCTTGACGCGCGGCAGCGCGCCGACCGCCACCTCGAGATTGGTGCGGATGCTGGCGTTCTCGATCAGGGCATAGTTCTGGAAGAGGTAGCCCAGGGTGTCTCGCCGAAAACGCCGACGCAGCTCTGGCCTGAGCCGCGCGATGTCCACCCCATCGACCTCGATCGATCCGCGGGTCAGGGTCTCCAGCAGACCGAGGCAGTTCAGGAGCGTGGACTTGCCCGACCCCGAGGCTCCCGTGAGCGCCGTCATCTGGCCTCCGGCCACCTTGAACGACAGATTCTCGAACAGGACCCGGCGGTCGAACGCCTTGGCGGCCCCGGTGACGACGATGGAACTCACACGCTCTCCTCGGAAAGATTTCTGACCAGGTTCCGGACGCGGCCACGGACTGCGAGCACGAGGAACACCAGGTTGGTCAGGGCGACAAGTGCGACGGCCCACGGCTGCCACTGAGCGGCGACCAGGTCCGCGCCACGAACCAGCGGCTCATGTATGTCGCTGCTGTTCAGTGCACCTGCGAGCGCGACCAGGTTGCCTACGGCCCACACGAGGGCGCCGACGGCCGTGACCGCCTCGGCGACCAACAGCCGGCGATGGGTGCCGACGAACGTCCAGCCGTGCAGGTAACGGACAAGGATCTCCGAGGCATTGGCACGCACGTGGATCTGCGCGAGACCGACGGCTGTGGTCAGCAGCACCACGAGCGCGACGACCAGGCTGACGAGCTGGATCCGCGCCAGCTCGACCTGCGAGGCGTAGAAGTCCGCGGCGGCCTGCGCGACGGGCACATAGGCGGCGACGAACACGCCCATGAGCTCGGCGGGAGTGCGGGCGATCGCATCGTCCATGTCCGTCATGAGTACGCGACCTTGACTCGCGTAGGCCATGTAGTCGTCGTCGCTGATCATTCCGGTGTCCGGGTTCGCCACGACCACCATCACGTCGTCGAGATGGAGTGGACTACGGAGGTCGTCCGGCTCGGCCTGGTACAGGAAGTGCGACTGCCCCGCTGCGACTGAACGGAACTCGATCCGGTCGGTGTGGCCCGGGTTCATCGCGGCCCAGGCGCCGAGCCAGGTCCGGACCTCCTGGTGCGACACGTCCTGGTCGTCGGGCAGCAGCACGAGCACGGTGCCGTCCGGCGCCCGGGTGACCTCGCGGCCCTCGTCGTCGACCATCGGATTCCTGGCCAGATAGGCGTTGTTGACGAACAGCGAATCGGGCCGCGTCGCGTCCGGATCAGCCAAGGCGGTCGGAACGGCGAGCAGGGCTCGGCCCGCGCTGTCCTCCCGCTTCAACCACGCTCCCGTGGCGGCGGCGAGCCGGTCCTGCTCCTCCGGTGCCGCCAACCCGTCGAAGTGGATGGTGGCGGCGTCGCCTGCGCCGTCGAGCGCCCTTCGGGCGTCAGCGGCGGTATCGGCCGCGCCGATCGCACTGAACAGCGACCCCACGATGACCACCGCGAGCACCAGGCCGGGAACTCGGACGAGGTACGCGACAGGCGCCGCGACCCGAAACCCGAGCCTGCCCTTGATCGCGTCCAGCAGGCGCGTGCCCCACACGAGGCGCAGCGTGGCCGCGTACACCACCGCCGCCAGCAGGAGCATTGCCACGAACACCGTGCCGGCCGCCTGGGCGAACCGGCCCACCTGGTGGAGGCCGTTGTAGGCCTGCAGCGCGACGACGGCCGCACCGCTCACCACCAGCAGGGCCGCCGCCGTGAACAACGCGAGCGAGCGCACGTCGCGCCCGATCGCCGTGCGCAGCTCGCCGCCGTGCAGCCGCTGGACGGCGTACGCCTTGGTCCCCGACATCACGCCGCCGGAGACCAGCAGCACGACCAGGAGGGCGACAACGAGCGTGGCGGACCCGACGGGCCCGGCGACGAACCAGTCGACAACGGCCGCGACCGGTGCACGCCGGCTGGTCGTGTCGACGTCGTAGCGCAGCTCGGTGAACGCCCGGACAAGGCTCTCCACGTCGTCCGCGTCGCCGTAGACGTAGTACCGGCCACGCGGGTCGTGCCCTTCGAGCTCGGCGACCGGATGCACCTCGGTGCTCACCGCGCGGCTGAACCAGGGATAGCCGTCGTCGACCCACCGCGCTCCGGGCGCGTGGACGTCCCCAACGGCGAGGTAGAGGTGCCGCCGCGACGGATCGCGCAGATCCGCGACCTCCCGCACGACGTTCGCACCCGAGTCCCGCGCTACCGCGTCAACGAGCGCGGGTAGCCCTACGGATCCCGTGGTGACCGTGGGGCCCGACACCGTGACTTCTGTCGCGCCCTGTGGCCCGGCCTCGTCCAGTGCCGAGGTCACCATGAAGGCGCCGAACATCGCGAACCCAAGACACACCAGCACCGCGAGCCGCAGCCCAGCGTTCCTCATCCCACTCCTCCACCACCAGGTTCCGACCGACCGACAGGAACACCGGGTCAGCCGTTCGCCCCCGTGAACCGCCCGAGCAGCAGCCTCAGCCTCTGGTCGTGCAACGACAGGGGAAGGCGGCCGCTCCGCTCCAGCATGGCCAGGCCGTGCAGGCTCGCCCAGAAGGTCTCGGTGAGGATGCCGGGATCGTCGTCCCCGGCCAGCGGTTCGACCGCCTGGAGCAGCTCACCAAACCCCTCACGGAGATAGGCCGGGCCGTCCGGGGTCGCGAACTGCACCTCGACGGCATGGGTGAACATGGCGTCGTACAGCGCCGGGCGCTCCCGGGCGAAGTCCGTGTACGACGCGGCGACCGCGGCCAGGGCCTTGGCGGCGCCGCGGGCACCGGTGCGTGCGGCACGCAGCTCGTTCGCCAGCTCCTCGAAGCCCTGGGCCGCCACCGCCGTCATGATGGCGTTCTTGCCCTTGAAGTGGCTGTACAGGACCGGCTGGCTGTACTCGATCTCGGCGGCGAGCCGTCTGGTCGTGACCGCGTCCCAGCCCTCGGCCTCCGCCAGCTCGCGTGCGGCCCTGACGATCAGCTCCTCACGCTGCGCCCGCTCGCGCTCGCGGCGCGTCCCTGTTGCCATGGCCAGATCCTAGCACTGCTAGGAATTCTGCCCCTGCTCTGCTAGCGTCGCTATATCAACTATCAGTGCTAGCAAGGAGACCTGACATGACTGTCGTCGCGTACGCCCTGGCCGTGGTCCTCAACCTGTTCATCCTCTTCATCGGGACGCGGTTCCTGCTCAGCCCCTTCCCCGCCGCGGCCGGCTACGGCATCCCCGCCACGCAGGACCGCGCCTACCTCGAGATCAAGGGTCTGCGAGACGCCACCTTCGGGATCGTGGGGCTGGCGCTGCTCGCATTCGCGGGAGCGGACGCCGCTGCCTGGTTCATGCTCGCCGTCGCGGTCGCGCCCCTCGGCGACACCGTGATCGTCCTGCGGCACGGCGGGCGCAAGTCCGTCGCGTTCGGGATCCACTTCGCCACGGCCGTCGTCGTCCTGATCAGCGCGGGGCTGCTGTTCGCCGTCTAAGACGGTCGCCGATCCGGGCACACCCAGTGGCGGAGGACTGTCCGCACATGACAATGGCCCGAACCCGCATTCAGCGGGTCCGGGCCATAGCGATGTCCAGCGACATCACACACGTAGCGGGGACAGGATTTGAACCTGCGACCTCTGGGTTATGAGCCCAGCGAGCTACCGAGCTGCTCCACCCCGCGATGGCACCCTCAGGTGCGACGCAAAGTTACCACGCACGACACCTCGGGCCGAACCCGGGCGACGCGAGTGGGCCCGGAGGGATTCGAACCCCCGACATCCACGGTGTAAACGTGGCGCTCTAACCAACTGAGCTACGAGCCCCGGCGGTACTGCCTCAGCAGCACGCACCAGCAGCGGCCAACAATACCTGCCCGGCACCCGATACCCGGCCAGATTTTCGACCTGGATGGATCAGAGCAGGGTCAGATCTCGGCGACCGCCCGCCGGTAGTCCTCCAGGTCACGCGCCTGCCCGCGCGGGTTGACCACGCACCACCGCACGATCCCGTCGGCGTCGATGAGGAACGAGCCACGCAGCGCGATGCCCGAGCCCTCGTCGAACACGCCGTAGTCGCGCGCCACCTCGCCGTGCGGCCAGAAGTCCGACAGGAGGTCGAACTGGTAGCCCTCGGCCGCCTGCCACGCCTTGAGCGTGAACACCGCGTCGGTCGAGATCACGAAGAGGCGCACGCCGGCGGTCTCGAAGTCCTCGATGTTGTCGCGCAGCTCGCACAGCTCGCCCGTGCAGGTGCCCGAGAAGGCGAACGGCACGAAGACCACGAGCACCGGCGTGCCGCGCAGGTCGGACAGCGTGGTCGGCGTGCCGTGCGTGTCGGGGAGCGTGAAGTCGGGTGCGGGGTCACCCGGCTTCAGCGTCACCTCGGCAGCAGCCTGCGCCGCGGAAGACTCGGTCATGAGCCGCTACTTGCCACGGCCCCGGTAGCCGAGCTTGGTGGCCGACCAGTCCGCCGCGATCGCGAACGTGCTGGTGGTCTGGAGGCCGGCGGTGGTGGCCGCCTCCTGGATGTCGCCGTGGCCGACCTCGCCGTCGCGGCCGGGCTTGGGCGTGAAGATCCAGATCAGGCCGCCGTCGTCCAGGACGGTCTGCACGTCGACGAGCGCGTCGGTGAGGTCGCCGTCGTCGTCCCGCCACCAGAGGATGACGCCGTCGGTGACGTCACCGAAGTCCTCGTCCTCCAGCTCGCTGCCGATGATCTGCTCGATGTCAGACCGGAGCGCTTCGTCGACGTCGTCTCCCCAGCCGAACTCCTGCACGACCTGGCCGGCCTCGAAGCCGAGGCGCCCCGCGCCCTGGGTGTCCGTGCTCACTTGGTTGATCGTTCCCTTCTCTGTCCGGCAGTACCTGCCGGGTCGTCTGCGTCTTCCTTCTGTCGGCCCTGCGTCGGGCCCTCCGTCGCCAAAGGTAGTGCACGGACCCCCGCCATGCCTCGTAGCCAGGACGTGTGGTGTCTTTTTGATGAATCGATGAGTCACGGGCAACGGGCGAGTCATGCACTCAGTCTCAACATTGCGATACTGCGTATCAATACTGGTGCGAACCGACACAGACGTAACGCAGATCACGCAGTCTTGACCGCCCTATGGTGTGGGCGGAGGCTGTGAGGGGACAGAATAGATAGGACCACCTGTGCGTGGGCGTGCACAGCCGCAACCCCAGCTGTGGCGACGCTGCCGACGCGACGGGTTCTGACGAGGCGGCGAGGAGCGCGAACCGCGACCGCGCCGCGCGACACCGAGAGAGGTAGCTGGTGGCTTCGTTTGACGAGACCGGACCGCTGATCAACGGTCTGCTCAGCGCCGTACCTGACATCGACCCGGCCGAGACCGAGGAATGGGTCGAGTCCTTCGACGGGCTGATCGACGACAAGGGCGGACCCCGCGCCCGGTACGTCATGCTCAACCTGCTGCGCCGCGCGCGGGAGCGGAACGTGAGCATCCCCGCGTCGATGGCGACGCCCTACGTGAACACCATCGGTGTGCACGAGGAGCCGTACTTCCCGGGCGACGAGGCGATGGAGCGCCGGTACCGCTCGTGGATCCGCTGGAACGCGGCCGTCATGGTCACGCGCGCCCAGCGTGAGGGCCTCGGCGTCGGCGGGCACATCTCCTCCTACGCGTCCGTCGCGACGCTGTACGAGGTGGGCCTGAACCACTTCTTCCGCGGCAAGGACCACCCGGGCGGCGGCGACCAGATCTACTTCCAGGGCCACGCCTCCCCCGGCGTCTACGCCCGCGGGTTCCTCGAGGGCCGCCTCACGGCGGACCAGCTCGACGGTTTCCGCCAGGAGAAGTCGCACGCCGGTGGCGGCCTGCCGTCCTACCCGCACCCGCGCCTCATGCAGGACTTCTGGGAGTTCCCGACCGTGAGCATGGGCCTCGGCCCGGCGTCGGCCGTGTACCAGGCCTGGACCAACAAGTACCTGCACAACCGCGGGATCAAGGACACCAGCCAGCAGGACGTCTGGGCGTTCCTCGGCGACGGCGAGATGGACGAGCCGGAGAGCCGCGGCATGATCCAGCACGCCGCGCAGCAGCAGCTGGACAACCTGACCTTCGTCGTGAACTGCAACCTGCAGCGCCTCGACGGCCCGGTCCGCGGCAACGGCAAGATCGTCCAGGAGCTGGAGGCCCAGTTCAAGGGCGCCGGCTGGAACGTCATCAAGGTCGTCTGGGGCCGCGAGTGGGACGCCCTGCTCAACGCCGACAAGGACCGCGCGCTGGTCAACCTGATGAACGTGACCCCGGACGGTGACTACCAGACCTACCGTGCGGAGTCCGGCGCGTTCATCCGCGAGCACTTCTTCGGGCGCGACCCGCGCACCAAGGCCCTCGTCGAGAACATGACGGACGAGGACATCTGGAACATGAAGCGCGGTGGCCACGACTACCGCAAGCTCTACGCCGCCTACTCCGCGGCGCGCGCGCACACGGGCCAGCCGACCGTCATCCTGGCGCACACCGTCAAGGGCTACGGCCTGGGCGCCGGCTTCGCCGGCCGCAACGCGACGCACCAGATGAAGAAGCTCAAGGGCGACGACCTCAAGACGCTGCGCGACTCGCTGCGCATCCCGATCTCGGACGCCGAGCTCGAGGCCGACCCGTACCTGCCGCCGTACTACCACCCGGGTGCCGACGCGCCGGAGATCCAGTACATGCTGGAGCGCCGCCGTCAGCTCGGTGGGTTCGTACCGGAGCGCCGGACGACGGCGAAGACCACCCTGACGCTGCCCGAGGACAAGTCCTACGAGCTGCTGAAGAAGGGCTCCGGCACGCAGCAGGTCGCCACGACCATGTCGTTCGTCCGGCTGCTCAAGGACCTCTTCAAGGCCAAGGACTTCGGCAACCGCATCGTGCCGATCATCCCGGACGAGGCCCGGACCTTCGGTCTGGACTCGATCTTCCCGAGCGCCAAGATCTTCAACACGCTCGGCCAGAACTACCTCGCCGTGGACCGCGAGCTCATGCTGAGCTACAAGGAGTCCGAGTCCGGCCAGATCATGCACACCGGCATCAACGAGGCCGGTTCCGCGGCCGCGTTCCAGTCGGTCGGCACGGCGTACGCCACGCACGGCGAGCCGATGATCCCGGTCTACATCTTCTACTCGATGTTCGGGTTCCAGCGCACGGGCGACCAGTTCTGGGCGGCCGGCGACCAGCTCACGCGCGGCTTCATCATCGGCGCCACCGCGGGCCGCACCACCCTCACGGGTGAGGGCCTGCAGCACGCCGACGGCCACAGCCCGCTCATCGCCGGCACCAACACCGCGATCGTGCAGTACGACCCGGCCTACGGGTACGAGATCCGGCACATCGTGCGCGACGGCATCGAGCGCATGTACGGGCCGGCCGAGAACGGCCGTACGCCCGACGGTCGCGCGCAGGACGTCATGTACTACCTCACGGTGTACAACGAGCCGATGGTGCAGCCGGCCGAGCCGGAGGACGTCGACGTCGAGGGCATCAAGCGCGGTATCCACCGCATCGCGGTGTCCGACGCCGAGGGCCCCAAGGCCCAGCTCCTCGCCTCCGGCGTGGGCGTGCCGTGGGCCCTGGAGGCGCAGCAGCTCCTCAAGGAGGACTGGGGTGTCTCGGCCGACGTCTGGTCGGTGACGAGCTGGAACGAGCTGCGTCGCGACGCCCTGGCGGCCGAGCACGACGCCCTGGTCGACCCGTCGGCCCCGCTGCGTACCCCGTACGTGACCGAGAAGCTCTCGGGCGCGCAGGGTCCGTTCGTCGCCACCAGCGACTACGACCACCTGGTCCCCGACCAGATCCGCGCGTGGGTCCCCGGCGACTACGCGGTGCTCGGTGCGGACGGCTTCGGCTTCTCCGACACCCGGGCCGCCGCGCGGCGTTACTTCCTCATCGACGGCCCGTCGATGGTGGTCAAGACGCTGCAGGTCCTCGCCCGCCGCGGTGAGGTCCCGGCCGACGTCGTCAGCAAGGCCGTCGAGAAGTACAGCCTGCTCGACGTCACGGCCGGCACGTCCGGCAACGCGGGCGGCGACAGCTGACCTCGCCGAGATAGAACCAGGGCGAAGTAGAACTCTGGCGAAGTAGAACTGCAGCGCACCCGCAAGAGGTGCGCTGCAG